>PMBY01000443.1:30499-39893 GCA_003153875.1 Myxococcales bacterium
CTGGCCATAGCCGGCTGGGTGCTGGCGGCCGGGCTCATCACCTGGTACTACCCGCGCTACGCCTACCTCGCGTTTGCCGCACTCTCGGCCCTCGCCCTCATCTCGCCGACCTCCTCGATCATGCCGCTGGCCGAGATGGTGAACGAGCACCGGCCCTACTTGCCTCTGGCCGTGCTGTCGCTCACCTGGATCATCCCTGCGCTGCTTTTCGCATTCCACGTCGGCCGCTCGAACGCCATTGTGCGCGCTTTCGCCGCCACCGGCCTGATCGTCTTGGCGGCCGCATTCTTTCTTCTGACGTTCCAACGCAACCGGGTATTTGCCAACGAAGAGTCGTATTATGGCGACATCATCAACAAGGCGCCCTCGTCGCGTGCCTACGTCAACTACGGGCTGACCTTCATGCGCCGGGGGCAATACGACGAGGCGTTGAAATACTATCGGCTGGCACTGGAGCTGGCCCCCAACTGGCACATCATCCACATCAACCTGGGCATCGTTTATCAGCAACGGGGCAACTGGGACCAGGCCCGCTATCACTTCGACCGGGCGGTGCAGACCGAGCAGTATTCGGCCCAATCGCTGGTCTACCGCGGCGAGTACTTCCTCAAGCGAAGAGACTATGCGGCTGCGCTGCAGGACTTCGAAAAGAGCATCCCGTTGAGCCGGGAAATGTTCGCCATCTACCAAGGCATGGCGACCGCATCGGCTGGCGTGGGCGACTGGACCGCGAGTGTCGAATATACCGTTCGCTGCCACGCCCTCGACCCGCAACAGACCGAAGCGCAGATCGTTGCCATTGCAACCCCGTTCTGGGACCGGCCCGCGCAGTATCAGGCCGGCCTCAACTATTTCCAACAGATCGACAAGCTGGTCCCAGGTCGGTGGTGGATTCGGCAAAACATCGGCGATTTGGCAATGAAGCTGGGCCAGCAGGCGCTTGCCGATCAATCGTTTGCCGAGGCGAAACGACTCAAGGACGGCGGAAGATGATGTCCGTGACCGCGGCGTGCGTCCTTTCCTGTCGCGGTCATTCAGCGCGCGTAGCACGCACAGCGGCCAGGTGGCCGAGCAGAGCCTGCGCGGTGTCGCGTTTCCCCTCGGAAAGAAAGTCGCGCAGCGAGCGGAGCGTGGCCTCGCGGTCAAGGGCATAGGCGCGCGCAAAGGCCTGGCGCGCATCCTCGTGCCGACCGAAAATGTCGTAGCACACGCTGAGATTGAGCCACGCCTCCGCGTAGTCGGGCTTGCTGGCCAGGGCCGACTCGAACAGGGCGGCGGCTTGCTTGAGCTGGCCCTTCTCGCCCAGCCTGACGCCCAGGCTGTACTCGGCGTCGGCGTTCATCTTGTCATCCATGCGGCCCTGGCCCAGGTTGGCAATCAGGAAAAGCGCGGCCAGGGCCGCGGCGGCGATCAGGCGCGACCGCCACGAGGACTGACCAGCCAACCAAGCCGCCGCCTGACCGGCGAAGATCAGGAGGAAGGGAACCACCACCACCCGGTAGCGGGCCGTGATGAAGAACGCGACCACGGACAGGCACAGCACCGCGACCAGCCCCGCCAGCAGGGGTGCGCGGCGCGCCCCGACCCACAGACCCAACGCCGACAGGGGCAAGAGCAGACCAAAGGGGAACGCCAGGCCACGGATCTTCCACAACAACGCACGCAGCACGGGCGAATCCAGGCGTGCCGGATAGATGGCTTGGTTGCGATAGATTTCGTTGCCGCCGACCAAGAGGCGCAGCTTGTGCAATTGCAGGCGCGCAAAGGCCAGAGGNNGCAAGCGCCGGCAGTGGACGCACAGTCACCATCGCAAACGACGAACTCCTTCAGCACAGACTGCGCAAGTTGATGTCCAGTGCAAAAGGGCGCGAGCGCATACGCGAGCGGGTCGCCGTAGAGCACCGGCTGGCTCACCTGGGACGCCGACAAGGCCGGCGCGCTCGCTACCGTGACACCCGCAAGAACCTGTTCGATGTCAGGCGGGCGGCAACTGTGCAGAACCTGGAGGTCATCGACCGCCGCATCGCTGCGGCCCTCCCGTTTCGGAGCGCCGCGTGATTATTGAGCTTTCAAACCGTTCGGTGCCCTAGGGATCCCCTGCTGAGGTTGAGCGGCCCATCGCAACCACCAGACGATACCCCAAGTCGACCGCGTCGTGATCGAGCACCCGTGCATACTTGCGCTCCCAAACACCTGGCCGCGCCCCGAACACGTCGACCCGCTTGAATCGTCGCTTCATGGTTCCTATTGTTGCATGAGATTGCCATGCCCGACGAGCGCCAGCATCGTGGACGCCATCCAGCTGACAGCCGGCTTTTCGACGGCGTCGCGGTGCCAGTCCTGCGCCAGGCGACCGAGGAACTGTCTTGGCTTTTCCAGCACGGGTACAGCCAGGTCGCGGCTTTGAAGCTGGTGGGCGATCACTTTGCCCTGCGCGAACGACAGCGTCTGGCAGTCCTGCGTAGTTCCTGTGGCGCGAGCGCGGCTGCCGAGCGCGGCCAGCGGCGACTCACGGTCAGCGAGTTGCAAGGCCTGCACCTGGCCGTGGACGGCTTCAATTGCCTCATCACCGTCGAAGCGGCCCTTTCCGGTGGCGTCTTGCTACGCGGCCGCGATCAGGCCCTGCGCGATCTTTCGAGTGTTCACGGCAGCTACCGCCAGGTGCAGGAGACCGAGGGCGCCCTGCAACTTCTCGGCAATGTCATCGTGGGCGCTGCCCCGACCGAGGTGCGCTGGTTTCTCGACCGTCCCGTGTCCAACAGCGGCCGGCTGCGCGGCCTCATCGAGGCGATGGCCCAGGCGGCGGGNNGCCCTGGCAAGTCGAACTGGCCGACAATCCCGATCGCGCCATCGCTGCCACAGGTTGGGTCGCCGCTTCCAGCGACGCGTGGCTGCTCGACAACTGTCCGCACTGGGTGTGTCTGCCGGATGCAGTGGTGGCACGCACCGAGGTCAGCCCGTGGATTGTGGATCTCAGCTGATTTCAATTGGTTGATTCGCCTGTACCTGAGTTTTGCAGTGAGGTAGATTTGCGAACCGATACGCCAGGCTGTCGGGCGTCGGAGCGGCAAATGAAGAAAGACCATCGTCTTGGGCTGGCTATTTGGACCCTGGTGTCTTTGGGCTGCGGGAGCAACTCTTCCCCCATCTCCGGGGTAGCAGGAATGAATGGCAATGGTGGAACGACGACCCTTGGCGGGACGACGACCAGCATCGCTGGCACGATCAGCGTCGGTGGCACGACCAGCGTCGGCGGCACGACCAGCGTCGGCGGCACGATCAGCGTCGGTGGCACGACCAGCGTCGGCGGCACGACCAGCATTGCTGGCACGACCAGCATCGCTGGCACGGCCAGCATCGCAGGCGCCTCAAGCGTAGGTGGTACGACCGGTATCGGTGGCGTGTCGAGCAACGGTGGTAGTTCTCTTGCTAGCGGCGGTGCGGGGGGATTTGCAACGAGTGGTGTGACGACCGGTGGGTTCGCCAATACTGGCGGCAAAGCAGGTACCACTGGAACGGACGCCGCAGGAGATGCGGGGATCAGCGACACGCCCGCACCGTGCAACGGCTCTGACGCGTTCAAGGCCATCGCGACGGGCAGCGGTCACGCCTGCGGGCTAACAATGGCTGGCGGTGTCCGATGCTGGGGCGGCAACCACTTCGGCCAGCTTGGCGATGGGACCACGGATGACCGCCCGATGCCCGCTGCGCCCGACGTACTCAGTGGAGTCGAAGCCATTGCAGTGGGCGACTATCACACCTGTGCACTGTTGACGACTGGTGGTGTTCGCTGCTGGGGCAGCAACAGCTATGGCCAGCTCGGTGATAGCTCGCTGGACGCCGGGGTCCTTCTCACCAGTCGCAGCCTGACCCCGTCCAAGACCGACGTGCTTAGCGATGTCCAAGCCATCGCGGCGGGCAGCGCACACACCTGCGCGCTGATGAAGTCCGGTGGCGTTCGATGCTGGGGCGGCGGCGTCGCGACCCCGCCCACGACCGACTGGCTCAGCGACGTGCAGGCCATCGCATCACACGGCAACAACGCCTGCGCACTCATGACATCCAGTGCTGTCCGATGTTGGCGGGAACCGGGCATGAGCGCCTCCGCAACTCCTCCGCCCCCGATCGCCCCGCCGACGACCGATCTACTCCGCGACGTGCAGGCCATCGCTGTGGGCGACTTTCACACCTGTGCATTGATGAAGACCGGTGCTGTTCGATGCTGGGGCGCCAACGACAGCGGCCAGCTTGGTGACGGCACCACCACGTCCAGCTTGCCTCCACCCACGACGGACATACTCGGCGACGTCGAGGCCATCGCAGCGGGCGTCTTTCACACCTGCGCACTGATGAAGACGGGTGGAGTTCGATGCTGGGGCAGCAACAGCTATGGCCAGCTCGGCGACGGCACCAAGACGGACCGGGCCAGCCCGCCCTCGACCGACGTTATCGGTGACGTCGAGGCGATTGCGGCGGGTGACTGTTACACCTGCGCATTGATGAAAACCGGTGGCGTCCAATGCTGGGGGGATAACAGCTATGGCCAGCTTGGCCAAGGCACGATTGACTATTCGTTCAGTGATGCCCCGCCCACCAGCGATGTCCTTGGCGGCGCGGCCGCTGTGTCTGCTGGGTTCGCTCACACCTGCGCATTGATGAAGACCGGTGGTCTCCGGTGCTGGGGCGAGAACACCTTTGGCCAGCTCGGCGACGGCACCACCACGGACCGATTGATCCCGCCCGTGAACGACTTGCAGAGCGGCTTCCAGGCTATCGCAGCAGGCCGGGACTTCAGCTGCGGACTGACGACGACCGGCGGTGTTCGATGCTGGGGATACAACAGCTTCGGCCAGCTCGGCGATCCCAACGCCGGCGGCCTAGTACTGCCGACCAAGGACGCGTTGAGCGGCGTCAAAGCGATCGCGACGGGCTACTATCACGCCTGCGCCCTGACAACGACCGGTGGCGTCCGATGTTGGGGATTGAACGGGATCGGCGAGCTGGGCGACGGCACCACCACGGACCGCTCGACCCCGCCAAGCAAGGACGTGCTCAAGGGCGTGCAGGCCATCGCAGTGGCTCAGGATCACACCTGCGCGCTGACGACGACCGGCGGTGTCCGCTGCTGGGGCAGCAACGAATTCGGCCAACTCGGCGACGGTACCAACACCAACCGCTTGACCCCGGCGAGCAGCGATGTGCTCACTGGCGTGCAGGCGATCGATGCGAACAACATGCACACCTGCGCGCTCATGACAACCGGCGGTGTCCGTTGTTGGGGGGCGAACTACTATGGCGAAGTTGGCGACGGCACGACGACGCATCGGTTGGCCCCGCCGCCGAGCGATATTCTAGGCGGCGTCGCGGCCATCGCGGTGGGTGGGGATCACAGTTGCGCGCTGATGACGACCGGTGGTGTCCGTTGCTGGGGACGCAACATCTTTGGCCAACTCGGCGACGGCACCCAGACGGATCGCACGACCCCGCCCGCCAGCGACGTGCTCAGCGGAGTCGCGGCTGTCGCTGCAGGCAGCGAACACACTTGTGCCCTGATGGCGTCGGGGGACATCCGATGCTGGGGATTGAACAGCAGCGGGTGTCTTGGCACCACCCCGCCGGACCACACGACGCCGAAGCCGGTCGTGGGGATCTGCCAGTAGGCCGCAGGGAAGCGAGCTACAGAAAGATACCCTGCGCCCGCCGCCATGGACCCTAATCCCGCGCCAAGCGGAGCGAAGGCGCGGATCGCCCCAGAAGAACGAGAATCACCGAAATCCCAGGAGCCCGGCTCTACAGCGTCTCCGCTGTGAACCACTTCCTTGGGTCACGCGCAGCTATCCAGCAGGGCCTTCACGAAGCCGACCACGTCCGCTTGGATATCGGCGTCTGGCCCACCCTGCAGGAACTCCGCAACCCGGCGAGAGCCAATCCCATCGTGACCGAGAAAATCGTCGCGCAACACTTTGAGCGCGCGTTGCGCCTCAGCGTCGTCGAGCAGCGGGCGCAGGCAAACCGCCACGTCCTCGACTCCGGAACCGAAGTTGCGCACGAGGTAGTAGAGATCGTAAGCGTCCTTGTTCTCGCCGCGTCCGACAAAGGCGAGGGCCTTGAGCACGACGAAAGCCCCTGGGCCACAAACCCAGACCTCGCGCGTGGCTTTCTCTCCGAGAATCGTTCTCCCGTCGATCCGGACGCGTCGCCGGTCCCGAAAGGCAAGCGTCAGGCCAGGCGCGATGACGGCGGCGAAATCAGACTCGATGTTGCGTAGCCTCCCGCCTTGGTCCGTCGGGCTCGATGGAGGAATGAGAAAGTCGACCGTGACCGAGCCGGTGCCAGCAATCTTCCAACGTTGCCGGGTTTGTTGCCCCTCGCTAGTCTGGTCCGGCTCGAAGCTAGCGCCCCTGAGCCGCTCGGTGAGCGTGCGGTATCGCCCTCCGTCGAGGAGCGCGAGCCTCAGCCCCACATCAAGATCCATGGTGCCAACATGCGCAGGAGTGCCCTCGGGCAACCTGCCCGGGTCGATGAGCAGCGAGGGTGCAAGCCCGCCGACCACCACTACTTCGTCCATCAGATCGCCGAGTTTGGTGGCGACGTAGAGGCAGGTTGCTCGCACCAGCTCGATCTGCTCGCTCCTGTACTCCGATGCTCGCTTGGGCTTTTCAGCCATCACGCCTCCAGTTCAGCAACTCGGTGCGGAGGCGTTCGGCAGCCTCGGTCGCCCGCTCGGGGTGGTCCTTCAGGTCGACATAAACTTGCACGGGATGCACGCAACGAATGCCACCCTTTTCGATGGCACCCTGGAATACGCCCGCGTCGTTGGGAACCACCAGCCAAAGATTCGCACCGCGCGGGTCCTCGCGGTAGCCGAGTCGTTCGCAGAGCGCTGGCGACGGGTCGGTAGGTAGGTAGAACGTGGCAATACGGAATGTGGCAAATCGCGTCAGCGCCCATGCAGCCGCTAGTCCCGTGGCCGCGTGCTCGATACCCTGCTCGATTAGTGTGTCGTTGACGAATCGGAGGAGGGCGTCCCCTGTGCGGGCCGCGACGTGTCCCTGGTGGATGGTGTGCTTCGAGAACTGATAGGCTTCTTGCCAGGCGTCGAGCAGCAGCGCCGGATCCTTCGCACGGATTGCGCCATGCTCATCGCGGACGAGATAGCTGTCCTTCTCCATGCGGGCCACAAGTCGGCTAACGAAGCCTTCGTCGAGACCACTGGAACGAGCGATCTCCCTCTGGCTCAGAAACTGGTCGGCATGGATGAGGAGCCAGCGTGCGACACGGGAGCTCATCGGTGCGAACAGGTTGGCTGGCCGCCCCGCAACCTTGAAGCGGTTGGGCCTGCCTTCTACGATGATGCGAAGGCCTGGAGCGATGATGTGGGCGTTGCCAGAAAGGTCGAACCAGCCGACTCCCACTTCTTCGCAGACCTTGCGGCCAACGTCACCCATGAACGGAACGACAACCAGCGGTACAGTACGCCTGCGGACACGGCCAGCGTAGTTCCTCACCTGCTTCGTGGCCGCAGCGATCAGTGCGGCACTGGTGGACTTCTTGAATTCGATGACGAACGTGTGGCTGCCGGTGATGACTAGGTCCGCGCCAGACGCATCGTCCGAGCGAACATCGAGATCCGCCAAGCTGACTCCGAGGAGTCCCGCCAGCGTCTCGGGCACCTTGGCCGCAAGGCGCTCATGCTCGAACCGTGGTCCCATGCTTGTCTAAATAGCCAAACTTGACCGTTTTGTCAAGCGTGGCACTTTAGTCAATCAACAGACGAGAGCAGCGCGGAAAGTCCAGCCATGTCGGAGTCGATCTCGCGGAAGTGCCGGAATCCGATCGCGGTGAGTGCGATCGCTCACCTGACTCTTCGCCCAAACTTCCGAGCACTTGGACCAGCGTGGAGCCGCGGTACGCACGATCGTCGAAGCGCGCTCCAGCCTGATCGTCTCCTGGTGGGGGTGGACCTTTCACAACCGGCGTCTAACGTGGTATCTATCCAGGGTTCTTCGGGAGAATCGGGTGCAGTTGGCTACGCGGGGGCTACGCTGGGGGCACAAGGATCCGACAAAGAACGCATAACCGCTTGAAATTCATACGTTCGCGCGAGTAGCTCAGTTGGTAGAGCATCGGCTTCCCAAGCCGAGGGTCGCGGGTCCGAGCCCCGTCTCGCGCTCAAGCTTGAGGGATCGGTTCGTGCTACGACTTCTCCGTGGGATTCCGCATCCGCGATGCCTTGCTCGAGGATCTGCCGGCCGTGGGCAGTTTGGCCGGCCAGCTCGTGCGCCTGCACCACGGCTTCGATCCGGGGCGCTGGATGCTGCCCGAGGGCATCGAGGCCGGCTACGCGCGGTACTTCGCCGGTCAGCTCGGCAACCACGGCACCATCATCTTGCTGGCCGAGGACGAAGACAGCCACGAGATGGTGGGCTACGCCTACGCCAGCCTCGAAGAGCGCAACTGGGCCGAGCTGCGCGATGACTGTGGCCGGCTGCACGACGTCTTCGTGGTCGAGCGCGCTCGCCGCCAAGGCCTGGCCACCGCCATGCTGCGCGAGTGCCTCAACCGCCTGACCGCACTGGGCGCCCCCTTCGCGGTTGCCTCGGCTGCGTGGCAGAACGAAACTTCGCACGCCCTCATCCGCTCACTCGGCTTCAGGCCGACCGTACTTGAGATGGCGAAGGATCTGAAGTAGCCGGCCACACCGGCTACCCGGCTCGGTCAAGGTGGTCGGTGATCTTGGCCGCGAACGCGGCGAAATCGTCCAGCCTCTGGTTCAAGAGCTGGTGCAACCTGGGGATGTCGACCTCGATGTAGCCGTGGACCAGTAAGTTGCGAAAGCCGGCAATCGCGCGAAAGCGGGCGGCAAAATCCGGGTCGAGAACACCGATGGCTGACAGCGCATCGAAGGCCGAGGCGTAGTCAGGAACGTCGCGGCCGGCACTGGCCGCAATGTGCGTCGCAATGTCGAGTGCGTTCTGCGCGCACAGCTGCAGTCCACGTTCCACTGTCCAAAGTTCGTCGAGGTCAGTTTGCAGCAGCGCAAGCGGCCGGCCCGCGTGTCCACGAAGCTGACTGAGCGCCATCTGCAACGAAGCGAGGTGACGCCGCAGCGTCTTGGTGTCGAGCTTTCCCGGGCTCATCGGCCGGCTCTTTCCTGCTCCGCGCGCAGTCGTTCGGCGTTTTCGATCTTGGCGAGCTGGGGCAGGTAGTNNCGCGCCAACACGCGAATGCCGTCGCGGAGCACGCGGTGATAGAGCAGCGGTCCCGCGCGGTTGAGCAGGACGACATCGACGTCGTTGGTTCCGAGGGCCTTCATTAGATCCGCCGCGATCTCGCAGTCGATCCCGAAACCCGCGTTCATGGGTGCTGCCGGATCGACGTAGACCGCCACGTC
>PMBY01000123.1:0-5613 GCA_003153875.1 Myxococcales bacterium
ACCGCCTCCTCCACGAGTTGCGCGCCGGTGAGGAGCACCAGCGGCAGAGCGCCGGCATCGGCGAGGTCCATCTTCGCCGGAGCAGCGGCCCAGGCATCGGTCTCCGCGACGACGAATTCGGCGTAGCAGCCCCACGCGAGGCCCATCACGCGATCGCCAATCTTGAAAGCGGTGACCCCGGGCCCGACCTCGACCACATCGCCCGAGGCGTCCCTTCCGAGGACGGTGGGGAACTCAAGCGGCATCATGGCCTTGAAAGCGCCGCTACGCAGCTTCCAGTCGATTGGATTGATGCTTGCGCCCGTCATGCGTACCTTGATTTGGTTGGGTCCAGCCTTCGGATCGGGAAGGTTGCGGACCTCGAGCTTGTCGACATCACCATACCCGGTCAACACAATCGCTTTCATGCTCGGCTCCTCTCTGGTTGCGCTTTCGGCGACGAGAACGGTGATGGATATTTCCTTTCACCACGTGCTTGGATGCGCGAGATCGAGGAAATGGTACTACTTCGCCAGAGCACCGGCGGGACGCCGGGCGCTCGCGGAAGGCCTCGCGGACATCCGGGGAAACGTGGGCGGGCATGACGGCGCTTCCCAATCGCTCGCCCCGAGTCGTATGATCGTCGTATGCGCTTCCTGCCGATCGCAGTCTCGTGCTTGCTCTTGGCTTCTTCCTCCGCCCATGCGGCGGCGTGGGACAAGCCGGGTTGGCAGTTGACGTTCCAGGACGAATTCGACGGCGTTGAGGTCGATGCCGCCAAGTGGGTCAAGCGCTACAAGTGGGGAGAGGCGCAGATCAACAGCGAGTTGCAGGCCTACGTCGATGACGCTTTCCAGGTGCAGAACGGCATTCTCTCCATTGTGGGCGACAAGCGAACGGCCACCTATTCCGGACAGACCTTTCAATATGCCTCGGGTGTTCTCTGTTCGGTGCCGGAGCAGATGTACGGCTATTTCGAGGCCCGCCTCAAGGTGCCGGCCGGCCAGGGCATGTGGCCGGCGTTCTGGTTGCTGGGCACGAACGGATCGACGGGCGTCAACGAAATCGACATTCACGAGATTCTCGGCCATCAACCGAGCACCGTGTACATGACCGTGCACTGGGGCACCGATTACAGCGCCGGCCACCAGAGCGACGGTAGTAGCTGGGTTGGCCCCGACTTCTCGGCTGACTTCCACACTTTTGGCCTCGAGTGGAATCCCGATTCCATCATCTGGTCCATCGACGGTGTCGAGCGGAAACGGCACACCGGCGCGGGGGTTCCGCAAGTCGCAATGTACCTCATTCTCAACCTGGCCATTGGCGGCACGTGGCCCGGCGCCCCCGACGCGACCACACCGTTTCCCGGCCTCTACCAGATCGACTATGTCCGCGCGTATGCGCGGCTGCCGGACGCCGGGGTCACCGCGACTGGCGGGGTCACCGGGACCGGCGGGGTCACCGGGACCGGCGGGGTCGCCGGGAGCGGCGGCGCTATCGCCGCGGGCGGAGTCGTCGCGACCGGCGGAGTGATAGCCACGGGCGGAGTCATTGGAACTGGCGGCGCCACCGGAACCGGAGCGACTACTCGCAACGACGGTGGATGCGGCTGTCGTGTGGCGGGCACGCCCTCTGCTCCTGGAATGATGGTGTTCGCCATTCTCGTGCTCGCTTGGTGCGGACGGCGGCGTCCCTGGCTCTCTTGAATCCTGAGCCTGCGCCCGCCCCGAACGACGGCTTGCGGCTGTGCACCCAAGACCCACACCCCCCTACAATCATGCCCGCTTCTTCTGATCTGCGGGGGCTAGCCAACGCAACATTCAGATGTCGGACAAGCAGGGCGCAGTCCGACGGGAAGGAAATCGAGCTTGTTCCTGCTACCGCCGATGAAGCCCGGTGTATAGTCAGCACAGGTTCATTCAGGGCATTCGCCAGAGTCTCCCTTTTTTCGTGAGGTTCTCCGATGAAGACAGCCCACGCCGGCCATTTGATGTTCCTTGGTCAACTTGTAACCCATTTGACAAGGACCGGTTTCGCGGTGGTTCTTGCGTTGACGGCAGTTGCTTGCAACAGTTCGGCGGTCCAAAGCCAGACAGGCGCAGGAGGCGGTGGTGTGGGTGCTTCGCAATCGGGCGTGGGCGGAGCGGCCGGTGGGAACATCGTCTACACCATGGCTCCTCCCTCGTCCGGCGGCACGACGAGCAGCGGCCCGGTCTGCAACAGCACCAGCACCATGGGCTGCAAGGCTCAGTTTCCGGAGGCCTGCGGCGACGGAAAGAACAATCAGGGTGGTATCGAGCAGTGCGACGACGGGAACGCCTTGCCCGGCGACGGGTGCAATGGTGTCTGCAAAGTCGAACCCCACTGGCACTGTCCCCCGGACATCACGCAGGGCTCGTGCACCCGCGATGTCGTTTGCGGCGACAAAGTCGTCGGCGCGGGCGAGGTTTGCGACGACGGCAACACCGTCGACAACGACGGCTGCAATTCCACCTGCACGGTTCAGGATCCTCGCTACAAATGCATTCCCGGACAACCCTGCATCTTGGTTTCCCTGTGTGGCAACAAGCGCATCGAAACGGGTGAGAAGTGCGACGACGGTAACAGCAATAGCAACGATGGCTGCAGCAGCACTTGTCAGCTCGAACCCGGCTGGGTTTGCCCGGTCCCAGGCACAGCCTGCAAGCAGGTTCCACGTTGCGGTGATGGCGTTGTCCAGACCACGATTGGCGAAGTGTGCGACGACGGCAACCAGAAGGACAATGACGGTTGTTCAGCCGACTGCAAGACCAAGGGTCCGGGGTGTGTCTGCACACCGGGGAAGCTGTGCACTTGCCCCACCGTGAAGTGCGGCGACGGCGTCCTCGAAGGCAGCGAAGTCTGCGACGACGGCAACGCCACAAGCGGCGATGGCTGCTCGGCCGACTGCAGGAGCGTCGAGACAGGTTTCCTGTGTCGGGTGGTGGGTAAGGCTTGCACGGCCAAGTGCGGTGACGGCAAGGTCCTCAAGGGCGAGCAGTGCGATGACGGCAACAGCGCGAGCGGCGATGGCTGCTCCAGCACCTGCCAGAGAGAGCCCGGCGCCGACTGCCCCACCCCAGGCCAGCCTTGCAACGTCGCGCAGTGCGGAAACGGAATCAAGGAGACGGGCGAATCCTGCGACTGTGGCGCCGATCCGACAAAGCTTCCGACCGGTTGCACGGGCCCGAACGGCCTGTTCAACGGCGACGGTACTGGCTGTTCCAAGACCTGCACCAAGGAACCCATCTGCCGAGGAACAAACGGGACCGGGGCGACCCACGCCTGCGCCACCACCTGCGGAAACGGTAACCTGGAAACCGGCGAGGAATGCGACGATGGCAACCTGGTGGACGGCGATGGCTGCTCGTCGTCATGCAAGCTCGAAGGAGGCTTTGCTTGCACCCCAACGACCAACCCCGACACCCAGCCATGTACGCAACCCATCTACAGCGGCCAATGCCTGGAGTTGCCGGTCAAATATCGTGACTTCGAGAGCGAGAAGGAAACCAACGGTCACCCGGACTTCTTCTACTACGGGGCGACACTGCAAGCGGCCAGTGTCGTCAGCATCATCGGTGTGTCAGGCCAGCCTGCCGCCGTGAACTACAACAAGCGCTACTGTGTGCCCAACTCGTCCGGTCCAGCGCGGCTGAACGATGCGACCGCGCGTTGCTGGGGCATGGCCCAGGCAAACCTGGACAACAACGGCCGGCCCGCATTCGATACGACCCGCAACGGCGGGGGCGCGAACGCGACACTGTGTGACTGCCAATTCACCGACTGGAGTCATGACACGAATCTCGGACACGTGCCTGGCTACACCCAAGCCGCTAACGGCCCGACCAATGGGCTCGTATATACTGCGGGAGCAACCGGACATCCGATGTACAAGGGCCCTGCGCCGGTCGTGACCAGCGCGACCACGTTCGGCCAGTGGTGGACAGACAGCAAGTACACGAACAACACGCACATCGTCTCGACGCTAGAACTGGGGCCGGTAGCAGGCGCGACAAACCTCTACCGGTTCTCCAGCCCCCCCCACACCGTGTACGGCAACTTCTTCCCCCTCGATCCACCGGCCAACAACTTCCCCATCTATTCGCTGACCGGAAGCACAACCGGGCCAGGTACGGTGCGGACCTCGACCACTGGCAACAACGAGCCACTCCTCTGCAACCTATGGCCCTACTGGTACAGTTCGGCGACCTTCGGGGCGGGGGCGGGATGCAAGGGAGACCAGTATGTCTTCGCGCCCAGCTTCGCGCCCGGTATCGATCCGGCTACCTGGTTCGGCTTGCACCCGCAAGGCGACTGGATCCCACAGGCTCAGGGGTGGTTCCACGACTCCTGGTTCTCCACCGAAGTGCGCTACCTGTTCGCGTTCACCGGCGCATTCCAACTGCAATTCTTCGGGGACGACGACACGTTCGTGTTCATCAACGGCGTGCAGGTGATCGACCTTGGCGGCGTCCATCAGCGCCTTCCGGCCAGCGTCAAAGTCGACGCTACCGGGACGGCGAGTATTCAGGAAGGCGGGAACGTCTTTTTGCCGTGCGCAGGGGCCAACTGTCCGGTGATTCCTGCGGGCCTTGCCGTTGGGGACTTGGTGCCGTGCGACGGAAGCGCAAACGCAGTGGATCCGGTGACGAAGAAGGCGTTCAATTCACTCTGTTCCGGCAGCACGACCTGCGACTGCCGTCAGCGCACGGTGCCGCTGGGCCTGAAAACCGGAAGTACCTATGAGATCGCCGTGTTCCAGCGCGACGGAAACCCGACGGAGTCGAACTTCCAGCTCACGCTCAGCGGGTTCTCCACAACCAGGTCAGACTGCCAGCCTCGATGCGGTGACGGAGTCGTGTCAGGGGACGAGGAGTGCGACTGCGGCGACCCGAACGATCCAAACATTCCGATCCCCGCGAGCTGCTCGGGCCACAACGACAACCCCTCCTATGCCGGCTGTACCGCGGACTGCAAGTGGGGCCCCTACTGCGGCGACGGCGTCGTCAGTGACGGCGAGGAATGCGACAACGGCAGCAACACTGACACCTATGGCTCATCCACAGGATGCGCCCCTGGCTGCAAGTTGGCGGCACGCTGCGGGGACGGCATCGTGCAATCTGCCTATTCTGAGGAATGCGACGATGGTTCCAAAAACGTGGCCAGTACCGATCCGAATGCAGCTTACGGGGGCTGCATGTCGAACTGCCAGCGCGGCGCCTTCTGCGGCGACGCCATTATCAATGGCACGGAGGCATGTGACGACGGCGTCAACGACGGCACCTACGGAACCTGCAAGACCGATTGCACGCCGGCTCCAAAGTGCGGCGACGGCAAGGTTGACACGGACTACGGGGAAGAATGCGAACCCCTTATGTCAAATGACCCCAATTGCACGGACGCGTGCCGTCTACCAGGTGGGTGCGGCGACGGCCTCATCGAGCCGCCCGAAATATGCGACGACGGGGCGGTCAACAACAACGGCGACTACGGTGGCTGCGCCCCGAGCTGCATCCCCGCCCCTCACTGCGGCGACGGCATCGTGAATGGACCCGAGACGTGCGACGACGGCGTCAATGACGGCTCGTACGGCGGCTGTACCCCGCAATGCAAGCT
>PMBY01000123.1:5680-9462 GCA_003153875.1 Myxococcales bacterium
GATCGTTCACGGCGCGGAGCTCGTCTTCGCTGGGGAGCCTCCCTGCGCGGCTCTGGCAGTAGGCGTCGGCTTGCTTCCAGGCAATGCATTGAATGGGAGCAGCTGTCGCATTCTTTCCGGTGATGCAGAACTCGGAGTGCGCTTTCATCCTCATCTTCACCTTCGGGCTGCCCAGTCTTGGCTGGTCGCAGGTGGCGCATGCGGCATAGTCGACCTCACTGACCGGGCGCTCGTCGACACAGACGGCTTTGGTCGAGCTGTCCTGGCCTGGCTCACCGTGGCCGGTTGCTGTGTTCTGGTCATTGGCTGGAAGCGAGACTACACGTCGTGTGCCGGGCGGGCACTCGGGTGACGTTCCAGCCTGACCTCCCGCGCTGGGCAGGCTGGCTACGGCGCGATCGATGACCTGCTGAGCGCTCTCGCGCAGGCTGGGGAGCCATCGTGCCGCCGCTTTTCTGGCGGCATCAACCACTGAAGAGATGAGCGCGCGGACTTCTCTTGCCCCCTGCAATTCGGTGGCGCTGAACACCACGATGCCGCCAGCGAGCACGAGGAGTATGAGCAGCACCATCCCCGGCGTGCTCTGTTTCGGCGGGCGGGGCTCTGGCTTCGTCGTTAGGGCAGGGGCGGTGTGGGTCTCTGATGGGACGAGAACAGTGGGTGCGAGCTGAGCAATCGCAGACGGGGCAGACTGCGGTCGGGAAGTTGTGGCCGGATTGAAACCCATGGGCGGGGACTGCCCCGCCGCTGCGAGACTGGCGTCGAGGAACTCTCCCGCATTGGGGAAGCGGTCGGCAGGGCTTACCGCCAGGGCCTTCTCGAACACCGCCTCCAGTTGGTCGGAGACCTGCGCTCCCAGCGAGCGGGGGGTGGGTCGCTGCGTGGGATTGGCCGAGGAGAATCCGAACTGGACGAGATCCTCTCCCTGTAGCGCAACTTTGCCCGCCAGCATCTCGCTGGCCACCAGGGCTATCGAGTACACGTCTGTCCATGGTCCGGTAGCGCCGTAGCTTCGCGCGAATTGCTCAGGCGCTCCATACCGGGGCGTGAACGAGGTAATGGCCACGCCGGTCTTCGCGAGAGCTGCGTTGAGCTTGGCGTGCTCGGAAACCATCTTCGCTACGCCGAAGTCGAGCAACTTGCAGGGCGTTTCCGGCGCGCGCGCAGGGCTGCCCATGATGAAGATGTTGGCCGGCTTGATGTCTCGGTGGGCGATGCCACGCCGGTGCGCCACATCGAGAATAGGCAGGATCCTCTTCAGAAACCCGACGACCTCGTCCTCAGTCCAGGCCAGTCCCTGGCGCTGGTCTTGCTGAAGAATGGCGTCGAGGGGCGAGCCGTCGAGCCACTCAAGAACCATGTAGGGCATCCACTGCCCAGCCGGCGTCGTGTATTCGCCGATGTCTCGGGCTTGCACGATGCCCGCGGTTTGGCTCGAGAGTTCGGTCAGCAGAGCACCTTCTTGTATGAACTGATGGAGCAGCTCTTCCCTGTTTTCGGCGGGGGCTTGCGATAGGCCGCTGAAGAATTTCATGGCTACCGGCTGCTTCCAAATGGTGTGTTCGGCCAGGTACACCACGGCAAAGCCTCCCTCGCCCACAAGATGCTCGATGCGATACTTCTCGGCGACAAGCTGTCCGGAGATGTTGAGCGGATCGTCTGCAGGCATTTGGGGGAGTTCCGAACGCGAGGGCTATCATCCGCTGGATGGGCGGTTGGATCAATCATCCGCTGGATCACGTAGCCAGCCGCCAGAATCTGAAGGAAATGGCCAACGTCACCAACCTCGTGGTGCCAGAAACTCCGCCCGCGCCCGCGGCCTATGCCGGCCAGTTCCTGCAGCTCGACGTCTTGTCCGTCACAGCAAGGTAGTCACTTGTCGCGGCCGCGGACCTTCACGAAGGTGCCGTTCTGCAGTTCTTGGTAGGCGACGCGCAGCTCCTCTTGGGTGTTCATCACGATGGGCCCGTACCAGGCGACGGGCTCCTTGATGGGCTTGCCTGAGATCAGCAGAAAGCGCGCCGGCTCGTCGCCGGCCTTGATAGTCACGCTGTCGCCGTCGGCGAAGATCACCATGTGGCCGTCGCCCAACTGCGCGCTTCGTTCCATGTCGAAGTAGTTGCCGCCCTCGGCCTCGTAGCTGTAGGGATCGCTTTGTTGACAGAACACCGCCTTGCCGCCGATCACGTAGGCCAGCACGGTGTGGCCACGCGGCGTGGCTCGGGTGAAGGTAACGCCCGCGGGCACCGTGACGTCGAGATATTCGGGCGCCGTCACCACGTCGCGCACCGGGCCGGTCACGCCGTCGGCAGCGCCGGCGATCACCTTGATGCGAATCCCGTTCGCCAGGGCGGCCTCGGGAATCTGCGCGCTCACAAAGCCGCGGTAACGCGGGTCCATCATCTTGTTGGCTGCCGGCAAGTTGGCCCACAGCTGGAAGCCGTACATCGCGCCCTGGGGATCGCCCTTGGGCATTTCCTGGTGCAGGATGCCACTGCCAGCGGTCATCCACTGCACGTCGCCGGCCGAGATGACCCCGCTGTTGCCCAGGCTGTCGCCGTGTTCGACATCGCCGCGCAGGACGTAGGTGATGGTTTCGATCCCGCGGTGGGGATGCCAGGGAAATCCCTTGAGATAGTGCTCGGGCCGGTCCGAGCGAAAGTCGTCGAACAGAAGAAACGGATCGCAGAGCGTCGGGTCGCCGAAGCCGATGGCCCGATGCAGATGAACGCCCGCTCCCTCGATGGTCGCGCGACTCCTGACAACCTTGCGAATACGTCTGTTCTCAACCATGGATGCCCTCCCTTTCCGATTTTCCCGGGCCACTTGGCCCGGCGAAAGGAAGTGTAGCAGCACCCGTTGCAGAGGCTATTGGTACAGTTCTGCGCTGGCGAGACGCACGGTGTAGCCCATCCCTCCACCGGCGATGAGCACCTTGCCATTCGGCAACAACGTGGCGGTGTAGTTCGTCCTTGGCACGGCCATACTGCCGGTGGCGGCGAAAGTCCCGGCGACTGAGTCGTACAGTTCCGCGCTCGTCCAAGACAGGCCGTCCCCTCCGGTGATGAGCACCTTGCCGGTCGGCAACGAAGTCGCGGTAGGCCCGAACCTCCCCTCGGTCATATTGCCGGTGAGGGTGAAAGTCCTGAGGGTTGGGTCATACAGCTCCGCGCTCACGAAAGAAGACTCGTAGCCGGGACTCTGCCCTCCGGCAATGAGCACCTTGCCGCTCGGCAACAAGGTGGCGGCGTGGCCATACCTCCATGCGGTCATGTTACCGGTGGCGGTGATTGTCCCTGCCACAGGATCGTATAGTTCGGCAGAGCCTTCCCCTCCGGCAATGAGCACCTTTCCACTCTGCAACAAGGTCGCCGTGTGGTCACCGCCTGGCACAGTCATGTCGCCCGTGGCTGCGAATGTCCCTGCCGCCGGATCGTATGACTCAGCAGAATTTCCCACGTCGACGATGAGCACCTTTCCATTTTGCAACAAGGTCGCCGTGTGGCCACCACTTGGCGCAGTCGGGCTGCCCGTGACTGCGAATGTCCCTGCCACGGGATCGTACAGCTCGGCAGAATTTGCACCGTCGCCGCCGACGATGAGGACCTTTCCATTTTGCAACAAGGTCGCCGTGTGGCCCCCCCTTGCCTGAGTCATGCTGCCAGTGGCGGTGAAAGTCCCGGCCGTTGGGTCGTATAGCTCGGCGCTCGCAGTGACTGGGGTGTTCCCAAGTGCGTCCTCGGGGCCAGAAACCTGGCCGCCGGCAATGAGCACCTTCCCGT
>PMBY01000489.1 GCA_003153875.1 Myxococcales bacterium
CAGAAGGGCGACGAGGTTGAGGCCGTCGTGCTCAATATCGAGTTTGACGGTGAGAAGCCCAAGGTCTCGCTGGGCATCAAGCAGCTGGTGCCCGACCCGTGGGATCGAATCCCGTACGACTATCCGGCGGGGAAGATTGTCGACTGCAAGATCATCAAGGTGCTCGACTTCGGCGCCTTCGTCGAAATCGAGAAGGGCGTCGAGGGTCTCATCCACGTGTCGGAATTCTCCGACGAACGCGTGGAGGATCCCAAGCAGTTCGTCAAGCCCGGCCAGACGCTGAAAGCCGAGATCATCTCGGTGGACGGCGCCGAACGGAAAATTGGCCTCTCGTTCCGAGGGGCTGCGCGCGCCGAAGAGGTGGCCGACGCCCAGGGCTTCAGCGCCGGCGTTCCCACCGCGACTCTCGGCGATGTGATGCGCGAGAAACTCGCGGCACTTGCGCCAAAAAAGACGACCGAGTAGCGACCACCAAAGTAGATCGGGCAGCCCCGCCCGATCTACCCGTCTGACACCGTGCGCACGGTGAGCTGCGGTCCGACCAGCAGCGCTCCTCCATCCGGGATCGAACGCCAGCCGGCCCGCCTGTCCGAGCGACGGTCGGCTTCCAGAACGACAGCCTTGAGCTGGTCATGCGAGATCGCGCGTTCTCGCTGCTCATCGGATTGTTTGCCGCCACAAACTGGACAGGCCGAGACGCCACGGATCTCGAGGCACTGGACCGGATGACCATGTGAGAGGGCCACCAGGCAGCGGCCGTTGGTAGCCACCACGGCTAGCTTGGTGGACGCCGCGCCCGATGCCGCCAACAAACGATCGACGAAGGCAATGCTCTCGCCGAGCGCGCGATGGGCGAGTTCAGGCTGCGCCGACAACGACTCAAGCAGACCGGCGTCGTGGAGGAATGCCAAGAAAAGGTGAAAGACTTGCTCGCAGGGCGAATGTCCTCGGATATTGCGACGCAGGAACTCCGGTATGCTGTCGAGCAGGCGCCTGTCGATCTGCGAGAAGTCACCGAACTCGCCCACCGCACCGAAGAGCCAGTAGCGGAAGCGAAACGGGCCAACACTCGTGCCCTCATTCTCGCCCTGCGTGGCACGCCCCACCAGAGCCTCGGCGGGCAGGTCTTGCGCAAGATCGAAAAAGTCAACCTGGGCCGTGCTGCTGCGCGATCGTTTCTGCAGGAGTACGTCGCCGCCTTGGATAAAGCCGAGACCCCAGTCTGCCGCGGACCCCGCTGAGAACACACGAAGAGCCTGGCGCGCAGGCTGGAGCGCGCACGCAAGACGGTCGGGGTCGTTTCCGATGTAGGCAACCAGCCGGTTCACGACATTCTCCTCAATTAAGTATAGGACTTCGCAGACGATGCGCCCTTCAACAGCGACGGCAAACACCCGGCCCGCCAGTGGATCCCGGCCCAGCCACGGGAGCGTGCCATCACGCCTGCGGCTGCAAGAGCCAGTTCGCCACGTCACTAAGAACCTGCTCGCGTTCCGGCTCGAGAAACATCTCGTGATAGAGTTCTTGGTAGCCACGAACCTCCACCGCGCTTCCGGCCGCCTGTGCAAAGGCCAGCGCCGCCTCCGTCGACACGATGCGATCCCGACCCGCGATCAGCAAGAGGGTGGGCACCTGTAGCTGACCGGCCATGCCGCGCAGGGCGGCCTGGGTTCGCAAGACACCCGCAAACCAGCCTGCGGTGGCCACGTGATGGACGAGAGGATCGCGAAAAAAGTTGGCCACCACCTCAGGACTTCGCGACACATCTTCGGCCTTGATTCCGTTTCCGGTAGTCAGGGTTGGCTTCAAGCGCGAAAAGAAATCTGCCGCCGCGCGCTTGGGCATGGATACCTTCATCTTCAACTCCAGCCACGGTGCGACCGCCACCAGTCGGTCAGGCTGGGACTCACTTTTTCGTCGCACAACATGGTCGAGAACGATCAGGCCGCCCAGACTGTGTCCCATCAGCGCCCAGGGCACTCCCGGCGTTCGCTCGCGCGCCCGACGCACGACCAGGCACAGGTCGTCGTGGTAGTTGTCGAACCGGTCGACATGCCCGCGCCGTCCTTGCGAACGACCGTGGCCGCGACAGTCGAACTGAGTCACCGCGATCCCGCGCGCAAGCAGAGCCGTAGCCACGTGGCGATAGATCCCACAGTGGGCGCCGAATCCATGCACGGTGACCAAGACCAGGCGTGCGGGGCTGGCAGGAGCGAAGTGCTCGACATGCAGCGCGACACCTCCCGCAAGGAGGGTCTCTTCGTGGGTGGGCTGACAGACGGCATTCACGAGCAGCGGATACCATAGACGCGCCGCTGGCTACAGGCCATAGTCAGATGCGTCCCCGATGCGCATCACCGAAATCTACGCCTGCATCCAGGGCGAAACCCAGTATGCCGGCACCCCGTGCACCCTAGTGCGGACAACTGGCTGCGACCTGCGTTGCTCGTACTGCGACACGACCTACGCCTTTTCGGGCGGAAGGGAGATGAGCATCGATGAGGTGATGGTGGAGATTCGCCGACTTGGCCTGTCCGCGGTGGCGCTGACTGGCGGAGAGCCGATGCTGCAACTGGAAACTCCCGCTCTTGCCGAGCGGCTGGTGCGCGAGGGGTTCCGGGTCACGCTGGAGACATCGGGAGCGCATTCCCTGGCCCATCTCCCGTCTGCAGTCATACGCATCGTGGATATCAAGACGCCCGGTTCCGGAGAAGTTGAGCGCAATTTTTGGGACGTCCTGCATGGCCTCCGACCACAGGACGCCATCAAGTTCGTCCTGTGCGATGAAGCCGACTACTTGTGGTCAGCCGAGGTGGTGCGCACCCGCAGTCTTTTGGGACGGGCTGAGCTTCTGTTCTCCCCGGCCACTGGGAAGCTCAACCCCCGTGACCTGGCGGTCTGGATCCTCCGCGACCGGCTCCCCGTCCGGATGAACCTGCAACTTCACAAATACATTTGGGGTGTAACAGCGCGCGGCGTATGAGAAACCTGGGGCCGCACTCGGCGGCACCCCTGAAGTGTTCGCGGCGTTGTCACTTTCGCATTGACAGTAGATCCAATGCCCTGCTAGCGTCCGGCCGCGCCAGGTAAGCTAACCTAGCGAGAACCTTTGGGAAAGACGACGAAACTTGCCGCAGGCTCGAAAGGATTCCTGATCACGATGGGGACTTGTCTTGCGCTCTTGCTCGATCCGGGGTGCGCTTCGCGCCCCAAGCGAGATCCTGAGCAGTCGCAGATCAGGTACCAGTTGGCGGCCGGCTACTTCCGCGATCAGCGGGTCGAGGCCGCCATCGAGGAGCTTCAGAAGTCGCTGCAGGCCGACGCCGAGAACGCTGACGCCTACAACATGCTTGGAATCATCGCCCTCCGGCAGGGGCACGACTACCTGGCCCAGCTCGAGACCGCGTCCTGCCTCAGGGGCAAGGACGCCGAATCGGTTCGCGGCGACGCTCAGGCGAAGTTCAAGGAAGCCATCAAGAACTTGCGCAAGGCCGTGGAGCTTCGGCCCGAGTTCCCCGAGGCATGGAACAACCTCTCGGTGGCCGAGTTCCAGCTTCAATCGTGGGATGCAGCGATCGAGGCAGCCCAGAACGCGCTCAAGGATGCGGCCTATGCCACGCCTGAGATGGCGCGCGCCAACCTGGGGTGGGCCTACTACCAGAAGAAGGACATCCAGAGTGCGTGGAAGGAGTTGCACGAGGCAGTCAGCCGCGCACCGGGTTTCTGCGTGGCCCGCTACCGGCTTGCCAAAGTTTATGTGGACCGTGGTGAAACCGACCAAGCGATGGACGCGTTGGCCCCGGTGGTCTCTGATATCAGACGGTGTCCCATCCAGGAGGCACAACTTCTGGGCGGGTTGCTCAACGAACGCAAGAGGGAGCTGGCGTCGGCACGGGAACTCTTTCAGCGTTGCATCGACATGGCCCCGCGCAGTTGTATCGCGGATGAGTGCCGACGCTATGCAAAGTTGATTCAGTGAGATAAGAGGTTCTTGGCGAATGGAAACAGCAAACTTCGGCACGGTGCTGCGGGAAGCTCGTGAACGGCGCCAGGTATCACTGGCCGACGTCTCCCGGCAGACCAAGGTTTCGGTTGCCTCGCTGCAGCTTCTTGAACAAGGGAGGCTCGCGGACTTGCCCCACGAGACCTTCGTGCGTGGGTTCATCCGTTCCTATGCGCGAACCGTGGGCATCTCCCATGTCGAATCGCTCAGCCTTTTCGACGACGCCGTGGCCGCGCGCCGCAACGCCGAGACTCTGCCTCGTCTGTCGCCTGCTNNTTCGTGATCATCGTCCTGCTCATCGCGACCATCACGCTCTCCCTGTTCCTGCGCCAGCAGCCACAATCAGGCGAAGGCCTGAGTCTCGAATCGGCCGAGAGCGTTCCCCAACTCACCGCCAGGCTCTGACGGCGCGCGGTCGACAGACGGCCCCAACGGCATGGTAGCCTGAGCCTGTGGCTGCCAGGTTTGCGACGAGAGCCATTGTTCTGCGGACGGTCGTCTATGGCGAGTCGGATCGAGTCGTGACCCTGCTTGGGCCAACCACGGGTCGACTCTCGGCGCTGGCCCGCGGTGCACGCAAGAGTGCCCGGCGATTCGGCGGAGGTCTGGGCATGGGCGCGGAAGGACAAGCGGCGCTGCGCGAACGGCCAGAGGCGGATCTGTTGCTGCTCGAAGAGTTCGATGTGCAAGAGGCGCGCCTCGGGTTGATGGGCGACCTGGGCAAGACGGCCCACGCGGCCTACGCCCTGGAACTGTGCGACCGCCTGTGTCCGCCCCGACACGCAGAGCCGGCGGTGTTCGACTGGCTCCGAGAATTCCTGCTGCGCTTGGAAGCAGGGCGGGCCAGCGCGGAACGCCTGCGTGTGTTCGAGCTTGGGCTCCTCGCTCGCTTGGGGCTCGGCCCAGCGCTCGACCGCTGTTCCGTATGTGGTCGCACCGATCTGGGCGAAGAGAATACGCGTTGGCTCCCAGAGCAGGGCGGGGTGGCCTGTGGGTCCTGTGCTAGGCAGGGCGACTTTCTGACCGCAACAACGCGCCAGGCGCTCGCCCGCCTCTCTCGGATGGCGTTGGCCGACGCAGAGACAGCGACCCTGGACCGAGAGACCAATGCGGGATGCCGACGAGCCATCCTTGGGCTGCTGCGCACGCACATCGCCGGGCCTTTGCGCTCATTGGATTTCATCGAGAAGATGGGCGGGGACACGTAGCGACGCTTGGCAGTCGACGGGCGCCACTCTCTCAAGTAGATTCCCGCCCCATGCCAGCGTCATCCCTCGAAACCATCGTCAGTCTGTGCAAACGCCGCGGGTTCGTGTTCCCCTCGTCTTCCGTCTACGGCGGACTGGGAAGTACCTGGGACTACGGTCCCCTCGGTGTGGAACTCAAGAACAACGTGAAGCGCGCCTGGTGGCGCTCGGTGGTTCATGAGCGCGATGACATGGAGGGGCTGGACGCGGCCATTCTCATGAATCGCCTGGTCTGGAAGTANNTCTGGCCACGAGGCCACCTTCTCGGACCCGATGATGGACTGCCGTGCGTGCAAGGCCCGACCGCGCGCTGACCACGTCTTCGTGGCGCAGAAGGGACGCGATCCGAAGGGCTTGGTCGAGATCAACGCCGCCATCGCGGCCAAAGAACTGGCGTGCCCGAAGTGCGGATCGAAAGATCTGACCGAGGCGCGGCCTTTCAACTTGATGTTTCGCACCAGCGTCGGACCGGTGGACACTGGCGACGAATCCGGACTGGTCTACCTGCGCCCGGAAACCGCGCAGGGCATTTTCGTCAACTTCGGCAACGTGCTCGATACCATGCGGCGCAAGCTGCCCTTTGGCATCGCCCAGGTGGGCAAGGCCTTCCGCAACGAAATCACGCCGGGCAACTTCACCTTCCGCACGCGCGAATTCGAGCAGATGGAGATTGAGTACTTCGTGCGTCCGGGCGAAGACGAGACGGCGCACGAGATGTGGATCGCCGAGCGCAAGAAGTGGTACCTGGATCTGGGAATTCGCGCCGAGAACCTGCGTGTGCGTGAGCAGGAGAAGCACGAGCTGGCCCACTACGCCAAGCGCTGCGTGGATCTCGAGTACCTGTTCCCCATGGGCTGGAGCGAGTTGGAAGGTATCGCCAACCGCACCGATTTCGACTTGAAGGCGCACAGCCGCTCGCCCGAGAACCCCGACGCCGTGGGTGAGCTGCACTACTTCGATCAGGAACAGAAGAAGCACTACGTGCCCTACGTGATCGAGCCATCAGCAGGTGCGGATCGAGGCACTCTGGCGTTTCTGTGCGATGCCTACGAGGATTCGCTGGTCAAGGAACCGCCGGCCGCGGACACAGCCAAGCTGCGCGAGCTAGTGGAAAGTTTTGCCCGCTCGGTAGGGCGACGCGAGGGCATGGACGCCGATGTGAGGCAGCGCCTTCAGGCCGCCGCCGAATCCATCGCCGCGGGATTGCCGGCCACGCTGCCGACGCTCATCGGCCTGATGGATGACGCAGAGGCGAGCAAGATCGAGGTCATGAAGAAGGTGCGCGGAGTGGGGGAGAAGATTGCTGAGGAGCACACCCGCACTGTGCTGCACCTTCACCCGCGCTTGGCACCCCTGACCGTTGCCGTGTTCCCGCTCAAGCGCAACGAGCCCCGGCTTGTTGAACTGGCCCGGGGCATCAAGCGCGACTTGCAGCGGGTCGGCCTCCGGGCCGTGTATGACGACACCGGAGCCATCGGCAAGCTCTATCGGCGCCAGGATGAGATCGGAACGCCGTGGTGCATCACGGTCGACTTCCAGAGCCTCGAAGACAAGACTGTCACCTTGCGCGATCGGGACAGCATGCAGCAGGAGAGGGCGCCCCTCGGCGAGATCGGCCCGACTCTCTTGGCGCGACTGCGCTAGTTCTCTTCATGCCCTCCGCAGGGCTTTTCATCGTCGGCGCTCCCTGATAGAAACGGCGCCGTTCTCACGTCCACCCGAACCCCAGAAACAAGACCATGAAAAAGAAATCAGCCCCAGCCTCCAAGAAAGCCAAAGCCAAGACCGCAACCCCGAAGCGCGCCAAGCACATCTACTTCTTTGGCGGCGGTAAGGCCGAAGGTAACAAGGAAATGAAGAACCTCCTCGGCGGCAAAGGTGCCAACCTCGCCGAGATGACCAACATCGGTGCGCCGGTTCCGCCTGGCTTCACCATCACCACCGAGGTGTGCACAGAATTCTACGCCAACGGCCGCAAGCTCCCCAAAGGGCTCGAGGACGAGGTGCGCGCCAGCGTCGCCAAGATGGAAGCCCTGCTGGGTACCAANNATGCCCGGGATGATGGACACCATCCTTAATCTCGGTCTCAACGACGAGACCGCCAAAGGGTTGGCCCATGTCTCGAATAACGAGCGCTTTGCGTACGACAGCTACCGCCGCTTCGTCGCCATGTATGGCGACGTGGTGTTGGACATGAAGCCGGAGCACAAAGAAGATCATGATCCCTTCGAGGTCATTCTGACGGCCAAGAAGAAGGCCCTCGGTGTCCAGGTTGACTCCGAGCTTCCTGCCTCGGCGCTGAAAGAACTGGTTGAAGAGTTCAAGGCCGAGATCAAGCGCCGCAAGGGCGTCGAATTCCCGACCAACCCCCTCGACCAGCTCCGGGGCGCCATCATGGCGGTATTCAACTCCTGGGAGAACGACCGCGCCAACGCCTACCGCAGGCTGAACAACATTCCCGCCTCCTGGGGCACCGCGGTCAATGTGCAGGCCATGGTCTTCGGAAACAAGGGNNGAGGACGTGGTCGCCGGCATCCGCACCCCGCAGAAGATCGTCGAGCTCGGCAAGACCTTCCCCAAGGCCTACAAAGAGCTGCTCGACATCCGCAAGAAGCTGGAAAAGCACTACAAGGACATGCAGGACATCGAGTTCACCATCGAGAACTCGAAGCTGTTCATGCTCCAGTGCCGCAATGGCAAGCGCACAGGGTTCGCCAGCGTACGCATCGCGGTCGAGATGGTGGAAGAGAAGCTGATTCCCAAGGAAGAGGCTCTTCGTCGCGTCGAGCCCGAGGCGCTCAACCAACTTCTGCGTCCGGTGTTTGAGACCGCCGCCAAGCAGGCCGCGGTGAAGGAAGGACGCCTCTTGGCCAAGGGCCTGCCCGCCGGCCCTGGCGCCGCCACCGGTCGCATCGTGTTCTTTGCCGAGGATGCCGAGACATGGGCATCGCGGGGCGAGAAGACCATCCTGTGCCGGCATGAGACCTCGCCCGAGGACATTCGCGGAATGAATGCGTCCGAGGGCTTCTTGACCGCGTTCGGCGGCATGACCTCGCACGCCGCCCTGGTGGCTCGTCAGATGGGCAAGGTGTGCATCGTGGGCTGCGACGCTGTCAGCTTCGACTACCACAACCGAACCATGAGCGTGAATACAGCCCGCGGTCCGGTGGTGCTGCACGAGGGTGACTGGATCTCCATCGACGGCTTCGCCGGTGAGGTGATGAACGGTCGCGTGGACACCACGCCTTCCGAAGTCATCCGCGTGCTCATCGAGAAGAATCTGGCTGCGGAGGACGCGCCGGCTTACCAGCGCTACGCCCGTCTGCTGGGTTGGGCGGACAAGATCCGTCGCCTGCATGTGCGCGCCAACGCCGACCAGCCCGACCAGGCTACCGCCGCGGTGGCATTCGGTGCCGAGGGCATCGGATTGTGTCGCACGGAGCACATGTTCTTCGGCGAGGGCAAGATCGGCCCCATGCGCGAGATGATCGTGGCCGAGAACGAGGCCGCGCGGCGCAAGGCTCTGGAGAAGCTGTTGCCCTTGCAACGGGAGGACTTCGCGGGAATCTTCCGCGCCATGGGCAAGCGGCCGGTGACCATCCGGACCCTGGATCCACCGCTGCACGAGTTCCTGCCCCATGAGGAGGCGGGCGTGCTGGAGCTGGCCCGAGCCACGGGCAAAACGGTGGCCGCCATTGAGGCGCGCATCAACGATCTGAAGGANNTCGTACCCCGAGATCACCGAGATGCAAGTGCGCGCGGTCTTCGAGGCCGCCTGCGACGTGGCTGCCGAGGGCACGGTGGTCGAGCCGGAAATCATGATTCCCCTCGTGGGCAGCAAGAAAGAGATCGATCACCAGGCGGCCATCGTCCGCCGCGTGGCCGCGGAGGTCTTCAAGGAGAGGGGGCGCAAGCTGAAGTACTTGGTGGGCACTATGATCGAGGTTCCGCGCGCGGCGCTCAACGCCGGCGCCATCGCCGAGACCGCCGAGTTCTTCTCCTTCGGAACCAACGACCTGACGCAAACCACGTTCGGTCTGTCGCGAGACGATGTGCCCAAGGTGTTGGCCAACTACGTAGCAAAAGACATCTACGACGTCGATCCCTTCGTCAGTCTCGATCGGGATGGCGTGGGCCAGCTCATGCGTCTGGCGGTCGGCACCGGTCGCAAGACTCGTCCGAATCTCAAGATCGGCATTTGCGGCGAACATGGCGGCGATCCAAGCTCGGTGATGTTGTGCGACGAGCTTGGTCTGAACTACGTGTCGTGCTCGCCGTATCGACTGCCCATCGCGCGTCTGGCGGCCGCCCAAGCCGTGCTCAAGAAATAGTGACTCTCCGCCCCTCACAGGGAAAAGAGACATCAACCAAGTGCGACCTACCGACGGGGGACATCGGCCTATGAGATCCCCCGTCGGCCGCGTCCCGACTATCGGGCTTTTCGTGCTTGGAACGCTTGTCCTGGCCGGGGCCACTTGCGGCCTGGGGCAAACCGGGATCGATCCGCCCCTGGACCAGATTTTCTGGCCAGGTGGGTTGGCGATTGACCCCGACGGCAACTGGCTCTACGTGGTCAACTCGAACAACGACCTCCGCTTCAACGCCGGGACGCTGCTCGCGATTGATCTGCAGAAAGCCAAGAGCGATCGACAGAAGTCGGCAGCCGACGCGGGGATAGCAGCCGACGCGGAGGTAGCGTCCCCGTGGCCAGATTGCAGCAAGACCCACTTCAGCAACGATACGGCTGCCGAAACCCTCGCCAACACTCTGGACGAACCTTGCTGCGTTGACCTGCTTCGCCCGCATGTCCTCAACTGCAACGAGCGGGCATACGTGCAAGCAGACGCCACGGTGCGGATCGGCAGTTTCGGTGGCGGTGCGGCCATCCAGTCCTATCAGAACCCCGATGGCGAGTCGGTAAGCCGCATCTTCATGATGGTTCGAGCCGAACCTTCCATCACGTTCGTCGACGTCACCCACGGCAACGGTTCAGTGCACATGCGCTGCAATGGACCGCGGAAAGATCCGGACCCTCAACTTGTCAACCCCTCCTGCGACGACAACTGGCGCGTCCGGCGTCCCAGCGGCGCAGCCACGACCGACAATGTTCTGCCCGAAGAGCCCCATTCTTTGGTGCTCGACGAGAAACTGGGGATTCTTTACGTGAGCCACCTGACCATCGCAGTGAATCGCCAGGTCGTGGGCGGCGGCATTTCAACTATCGACATTGGCGTTCCGGTTGACCCAAACGCTCCCAACGTCATCAACGGCGGTCTGCTTGACCCCAACGCGCCCAACGTCATCAATTCAATAGCCCGCGTCGTGTTCCCGACGAGTTCGGACCAGGGGGTGACGGCCCTCAGCCTGAACAGGCCCGCAGATCCCAACGACCCCAATGACCCCAACTACCCGCTTTTTGCGGTGGCGCGCGCGAGCCCCGATATCACGGAGATGGTCTTGCAGTGCCAAGAGGCGGGGCAGCATTGCGACTCCACGACGCGTGATCTTTCCCTGGTTCCAGGCGAGCAAATCATGTCGTCTGCCTTCTTGCCGTCAGGCACGGACGTGCGCGGGTTCCTGCTCTCGCCCGACGGAAAGCAGGCCTACGTCCTTCATCGCAATACCCCCGAGTCGACCACCTCCACCGATCCTGCGGCGCTGGTCGTGCTTGACCGCCGGCTGGACCAAAGTGGGCAACCCGCCAACCGGCCCAGCGCCATTCTCGAGATCTGTGCCGGGGCGAGCCACATGCAGTTTCACGACGCTGGCCGGGGGAACTTGCTCTTCATTACCTGCTTTGAAGGGGGCCAGATCTACGTGGTCGACCCGCAGGCACCCCAGGTGAAGGCCATCATCGAGGCAGGCCACGGACCCACAGCCCTAACCTTCTCGCCCGCCGATCCGACGATCGCGTTTGTTGCCAGCTACGCGGACAACAATGTGTCGGTCATCGACCTTGAGCCGGGAAAGTCGACCGAGTACATGGTGGTGCAGCGGCTGGGCTTTCCCCACGCGGTGACACAATGAAATCGCGAGTCGCTCCCACGCTGGTGCTGCTGTTTGGCTGGCTAGGCGGGTGTAGTGCCACGCCGGCCGTCATCCCCGCACACAATCTTGAGCGGCCCGGAGACATGGGGTTCGTGTGTCTCGATGTTGATCCCAACGATCCCAACACGCCCCTGTCCGGCCGACCCATGCGTAGGTGCCACCCGCCGGGCGAGAAGACCCCTTTGATCCAGCCGGCGGGCACGTCATCGCGACAGCGGGGCACCTTCGCGTTCGTGACCAACACTGCCCGTGGCGAGATGGCGGTGGTGGACATCGACAAGGGCCGGCTGGTCGACCTCGATCCAGGCGTGTTCGGTTTCAACATGGTGCCTGTCGGGTCCATGCCCGAGTCGCTTTCTGCCAGTCCCGATGGTTGCTGGGTGGTCAGCGCAAACCGAAATTCCTGTGACCTTGGGCTGGTGGATCCGTCGCTCGTGCTGGCGTCGCAGTTCAGCCCAGCGGTGCCCGCAACCAAGACCGGCCGCCCGGTCACGCGCGTAGCGCCGCACACCCAGTCCGGGCGTCCGCTCAATGCCTCTCCAAAGGAGATTCTCTTCCTCCTGCCCGGGACCGCACCCGGGCTGTGCCAGACCGACAAAGCCCCGCCGGCTCTGGTGACCTTTCCGTCCTGTGATTTGGTCGCATTGCTTGATATGCCGTCGGGGACCATCAAGGATTCGGTCTTCATTCGTCCAGACGGGGTCGTCTCTGCGGGCAACGAGCCGAGTTGCCCGGTGGACTGCACGCCTTCATCTGTTTCCGACGCAGGCGCCGCGATCGATGATGACGGGGGAATCGCCGACGCGGGCGGAGTTGCCCAGGAAGAATCGGACGCAGGAACGGGTTCGCGGCTGGGCGTGGGCGCAATGGCCCTGCTTCCGGACAGCAGCCGCGTGTACGTGGGGGCTAGCGCCGCCGACAACTTTCTGACCGCGTTGGACATTGTAAACGGAGCGATCGTCATACCAACTGGCGGCGGGCGCATCGCGCTCGAGCCACGGGCAATCGGGATCGATCACCTGCGTCTCTCCGTCAATCCCTTCAACCCGACGCCCATCAAGTTGCCTGACGACAGCGTGATCGACAGCCTGGGAAGTTTTCTGGAGGGGGGGAGGGGAAATTTCCTCTACGCCTTTGCGCGCGACGGATCAGTCCGCGTGGTGAACGTCGGCGTGCGCCCCGAACAGGAATGCGACGTAAACGCCCAGTACATACTTGCCAAGTTGCCGCCCAACACCGGATGCTTCCCGGTCAACCCCGCGGCTCGGCGACCGCTAGCCCAGGGCCCTGGCATTCGCATCCCCACGCTTCCGTCTCGAAACGCGGCGCCGCCCATCGCGCGCGACATCGCAGTCGTCGACTTGCCGGTCGACGCGGCTGGTATCAGCAAGAATCCGCCGGCACTGGCTGGCCAGTTCGCGTTCTTGCTGACCTCCAATGACTCCATCTACATCCTCAACCTCGCGCCCACCAACGAGGACCACACACTCACCCACTCATTCCGCGAGATTCGCTCGACTGGCCAGTACACAGCCGACACATTGGCCCTGTCCTTCACGCCTCCGCTGCGCACCCCGGCACAATCCGATCTGTTGTTCCCAACCACGCCCATGCTGTCATCGGTGGGGGGGCCCCGGCTGGAGGAAGTGGAAAGCGATTTCACAACGCCCGCAAGCGGGAACTCGGTCAACACCGCCACGAATTACTGGGTCGATTCGCCGTACTCGGCGACCTACGTTTCGCGCGTCTTCAACATCGCCTGGGAGGCGGCACTCCCCGACACAACACGCAGTTCTGGCACGCTCGAAACGCCAGCTGTGGCGGGCTCACCGGCAGGTGCGCTGAATGACGTGGGCGCTAACTTCTGCGCCAAGGGTGTGCTTTCCGGAGACTTGGTCGTCTTGCCGGGATGTACTGCCGACACCGACTGCGTCCCACAGGATTCCTTCACCTGCCATCAGCCGATCGGGGGCGCAATGGGGCTGTGTCTGTCCAAGACCGCCCCGCAGACCGCGGTCGAAAACTGTACCCGTTTCATGGGCAGTCGCCGACGCTACGAGGTCATCGCCGCCGCGCGCACGCGCCTCACGCTCGGCCTACACCTGGACGAAGTACCCAAGACGGCGCTCAATCGAGAGAGCGGCAACGATAAGGAATGCCAGCCCACCACCGCGCATGGGCCCTCGGCCACTGATCCTGGCTTCCAGTGGCAGCAGGTCTGGCCGAACGAGGACTTCAAGCGTTGTGTGAAGGCCTGCGGCCGCTCCCCAGTAGTCGGGGCGACGCCGCAAGCTGCCGATCAGGACTGCCGCCCGGGTTTCGTGTGCGAAGTTATCCCAGGCTCCGTCGGTCCCCGCGTGTCTGGAGAGGCAGGGGCTCGGTACTGCGTCGAGGCCCCGCCTCTGGACTTGACCTGCTGGCCTCAGCCAGGCAATCGATACCACGTGAATGTCGGAAACAGCTTTCTGATCTCGGGCAGCTCGCTGCCGGATCTCAAGACCACAACCGTCGTCAATGGCCAGTGTCAGCTCGATCCCAACGATCCAGCGCTGGCCAACCGGATCCCTCTGTCAGCGCCTGCCTGTGCGACGATTGACGGCGTGGTGCCCATCGACAACGTCACCAAGTACTCCACCAACTCCATCGGCTCCGCGAACACTGAGGTGGCGCTGTTCGGTCAGGAGACACCACCCGCTGATCCGAACACGCCCGCCAGACCCAACCCTCCCTACACACCGGTCACGCCGCCCGGGCCAAATCCGTGCTTGTACCAAGACTTCAGCTACGATGACCCGACATCGATCGTCTCCGCACCCAGTGCAGGAACCGCTGACGGTGGCACCGGAAACGGCGCCCCCAGGAAACCGATAAAGGCCATCTTCCAGAATCCGCAGATTCGTTTCGTACTCACCAACCTCGACCAGTATGGCGGAGACAGCCTGACGACGGGCTTGACCTTCATCGGGGGCTTCATCCCAGCGACGGTCGCGGTCCCGTCGTACGATATCGCATTGACCCAGCCCAGCCGCATCTTCACCGGGCCGAACCAGCTGCCCGAGAGCCCCGCAATCGCCACTTCCGCCAGCATTTCGTATCCCTATGTGTACGTGCTGGATCAGGGGCGAACCGCGCTCACGCCAAACAGCCGCGGTCAGATCGTGCGCATCAACGCCCGCAAAGGCGATTCTGCCGTGGCCACCTTCGACCCAGCGTCGAGCGGCACGACGCCGTTCCAGATCCAGTAGCGCCAAATCCAGGGGCACGAGCCGAAATTGACAGGTGGTACGACCTTGGCCTACAGTGTAGGTAAATGACCTCCAGTGTTCGAAGCACCGTTCGCGTTCTCCTTAAAACTGCCGTCGACCAGGTGAGCCGCGAAGGCCTTGTGCCGGCTGTTCCCGACGGCATTCCAATCGAGCGGCCCAAGCGCCCCGAGCATGGCGACTACGCGACCAACGTTGCCCTGGCGCTGGCGAAGCCAGCCGGCAAGCAGCCACGCGTCTTGGCTGAGATCATCGTGGAGCGCCTGCGGGCAGCAGGCGGCGCGGACATCTCGGAGGTGTCGGTGGCGGGCCCGGGTTTCATCAATCTGCGCCTGTCCGATGCCTTCTGGCAGCGACGGCTCCTCGACATCCTGGCCGCCCAGGGACGCTGGGGACAGGGAGAAGCAAAGCAATCGCCTCGGGTGCTGGTCGAATACCTGTCTGCCAACCCAACCGGGCCGTTGCATTTTGCTCATGGCCGACACGCCGCCGTCGGTGATTCGCTGACCCGGCTGCTGCGCTTTGCGGGCTACGATGTGCTGCGCGAGTACTACGTCAACGACGCCGGCAACCAGGTCGCCATGCTGGCNNTTCCCCGAGAACGGCTACCGCGGCGACTACATCCGAGGGTTGGCGCTTGAGCTGCTCGAACGCGAGGCAGGGCGCTTTGTCGGCGCCGATCCTCCGGCTGACATGGAACCGATCAAGCAGTTTGCCATCGCCCGCTGCATGGACATGATCCGTGGCACCCTGGCCAAGTTCGACGTCACCTTCGACGTCTGGCAAAGCGAGCGAGCCCTGCACGACAGCGGCGAGGTGTCGAGCACCCTGGCCGCGCTCGATCAAGCCGGCTTCATCGACCGGCGCGACAACGCCGTGTGGTTGAAGACCACTGTACTGTGGGGCGACGACAAGGACCGGGTGGTGGTCAAGTCCGACGGCTTGCCCACCTACCTGCTGGCGGACATCGCCTACCACCGCAAGAAGATCGAACGCGGTTTCGACGAGCTGTGCGACATCTGGGGCGCCGACCACCACGGCCATGTCCCGCGCATGCAGGCAGCCCTAAAAGCGCTCGGGCATGACCCGAACCGCCTCTCGGTCTTGCTCATCCAGATGGTGAGCTTGTTGCGTGACGGCAAGCCCGTGGCCATGGGCAAGCGGGAAGGGGAGTTCATCAGTCTCGATGAGGTGATTGACGAGATCGGCCGCGACGCCACGCGATTCTTCTATCTGATGCGGCGACACGATACACCCCTGGAATTTGACCTTGAGTTGGCCAAGCGTCAGTCGATGGATAATCCCGTGTACTACGCCCAGTATGCCCATGCCCGGTGCGCTTCGCTGTTGCGACGCGCGGCTGAATTGCAGGCCCCGCGCATGCCGCCCTCGGCTGAGCTGTTTGCGCGGCTGAACCTGCCCGAGGAGATTGCGTTGCTGCGTCGGTTGTCAGATTTCCCCGACTTCGTCGACGATGCGGCCGCGGCACGCGAGCCGCACCGATTGGTTTCATTCATCAGCGACTTGGCTGGCGAGTTTCAAAGCTGCTACACCCGGCTGCAGAAGGTTCATGGTGACTCGGTTCTGCCCCAGGAGCGCCAGCGCGTTGGCAATTGGCGTGCCACCTGGGACTGGCAGAAAACCGCAGCCCGTCTGCACTGGGTCGAAGCCATCCGGCAGGTGCTCGAGACCGCACTGGGCCTGGTGGGAGTCTCGGCGCCGGCCGTCATGAAACGCATAGGCGAGGAGGGCGAGGAGGCATCGTAGTGCCTCGACTCGGCCTCTCACTTTTTCTCAGGAGCGAAGCATGGGTTACACTTCCGGAGTAGCGATGGATCAGCGAGGCCTTCGCGATGTTGAACGCTGGCGTGACAAGATCGAAGTCCGCCTCGACAACCGCCAGGTCTTCTTTCTGTTCTTTGGCAGCGCGCTGGTGGCCTGTCTGCTCTTCGTTCTGGGCGTCGTGGTGGGCAAGCGGCTGGAATCGCGCGGTCGCGCGGTCGCCCCTGAGGTGGAGGATCCACTGGCCCTGCTCGACAAGGTTGCTACCACGCCTCGGTCCACCCAGACGCCAGCCATGACCTTCCCGCAGGCTCTTTTCGGGGGCAAGAACACCCAGAATGGTCCGAAGAGGACCGACCTGAAACTGGCCGAGCCCAAGCTGGCGGAGCCGAGCAAGAGCGAGCCAGGGAAGGTTGCCGAGGCTAGCAAGCCGACTGCCAAGAACGACGAGCCAAGTCAGACGGTCTCGGCCACGCCAGAAAAGGCTTCCACCAAGCCGGCCAACGGTAAGTTGGTTGCTTCGCTCGACAGCAAGCCGGCCGCGCCTGCACGACCCGTGGAGGTCAAGCCTACCCCCAACGCCGGGAAAGCCGTGGCCGCGGCCGCTCCGACAAACCCCGCGCTAAGCAAGGCAGTGATCGCTGCTGCGCCGGCCGCGCAGCAGCCCGCCGGGACGGCACCCGCGCCGTCGAAGAATGCGCCAGTTCCGGTGATCGGCGCTGCAGCTACCGATTCGGCCAAGGGCAAGGTGCACTTCACCCTGCAGCTGAGCTCGTTCCAAGACCGCGGCGAGGCCGAGGCGTTTGCCGCGAAATTCGGCTCTGAGAAGACCTATCTTGTGGTTTCCGATCTACCAGGCAAGGGCACCTGGTACCGCGTGCGCGTCGGCGATTTCGCCACGGCCAAAGATGCCATCGCGGGCAAGCTGGCCTTCGAGAAGAGGCACGGCGTGATCGCGTACGTGGCGCAACGATAACGATTTTCGGTCAAGAGAGAAACTCTGTTCCGGCCTCACCCGCTGTCGTTTGGTCATCTTTGAGAACGGCCCTCGGTGAGCAGGGGCGAGAAGTGAGCCGGGTTCTCCTTCATGAAGCGGCTCAGGTCTCGTTGGGCACTGTCCGCAAGGCCCATGCCCAAGGCCCGGTAACAACCCAGGCGAAAGCTGAGGAAGTCCGCATTCCAAGGAACATCCGGTTCAAAGAGGGATAGAGCCAGTACGCACTCTGACCCTGGTGGCAACAACTGGGCCAGGGAAACCAGGGCCATTGCCCGCGCCTCGTCCATCATGTGCACGGCAAACGGAAGCGAGAGCACAC
>PMBY01000371.1 GCA_003153875.1 Myxococcales bacterium
CGTCGGCGCGGCGTGGAGGTGGCCGCGGCCATCGATCGACGCCAGGGCAAGGATGCTCACGCCGCCACGCTGCGAGCCGCCTTGGCCGACCAGTCATTCGCCGTGCGCAGCGCCGTCCTGCGGGAATGTGGCAGCCTCGCGCCCACCACGGCGGCCAGCATTCTTTCGGTGGCTCTTGCCGACAAGGACGTCTCGTTTCGGCGGCTGGCCGAAACATCATTGCTCGAGCTGGCCGCGCGCTCGCCCGCAGCAGCCGCCGATGCTGTGCGACTGGCGCTGTGGAGCAGCGACGGAATGGCCCGGCGAAGCGCGGTGGGCCTGCTCGACCAGATCGCTGTGCAGGCCCCGGCCGAGGCTGCCACGGTTCTGGCGCAGATCGCGTCGGACGAAAGCGCGCCTGAAGAGGCGCGCGTCTCGGCCCTCTCGTTCCTCCGTCGCAGCAACGCAATCTCGAACAATCTGCGGCCCATGTTGGAGAAGGCCGTGATGCCGGATGCGTCGCCGCGCCTGCGCACGGCGGCCTTGCCTCTCTACGCCCGGCTCATCGATCCCGCCAAGGTGGCCGAGCTGGCCATGACCGCCAGCAAGGGCCCGCCTTCGAGCCGGGTGACGGGCGCGGCGCTTTGGGGCGTGGTGGCCATCAAGCAGCCCGACTTGGCGGGAAAGCCGCTCAAGGTGTTCCTCTACGATCAGTCGGCCGAGGTGCGCGTCGAGGCGGCGCGTGGCTTCGGCTATCTGCGCCGCGAGGGTCCCGAGCTGGTACGCAAAGCCCTGTTGGACGCGAACGCCGAAGTGCAGAAGGCAGCTCTTGATTCGGCCCTGCGTCTGGCGGTGGCACAACCGGGCGTGATTGCCGAACTGCTGGGACACGTGCTGGCCAACGTGCGACCGGGCCTGCGCCGTTTCATCGTCGAGGCGCTGGGCGAGATCGGCAAGACCAAGCCCGCCGCGGTCTTGCCTGCGCTGGTGCGCGCGCTCAAGCAAGGCGACGGCGGCACCCGCGGCGCCTGTGCGCGCGCGCTATGTGTGGTGGCCATCAAGAGTCCTGCGGCGGCGTCGCCCTACCTGCGCATGGCCGCGCGCGATCCCAACCGCGAAGTGCGAACCGAAGCGGCTTCCTGCCTGGGCAGTCTGACCGAGGGTGATCCCAAGGGCGCCGCGCGCATGGCCATCGAGCTGACTTCCTCGGATGAGCAGACCGTGCGCGCTGCGGCTGCTGCCTCGCTGGGAGCGTTGGCCGGACGGGTCCACGAGATCGTGCTCGGCCCCCTCATCAACCTGCTTGAGGATCCCGAGCGCACCGTGCGCGTGGCGGCCGCCGAGGCGCTCATTACTTATACCAAGACCGGATCCACGGTGGGAAACCGCCTCGCTGATCTCGACAAGAAGCTGTCGGCCTTCTTCCTGCAAGGCGCTCTCGACGAGCGCCAGATCGCGCTGCGCTTGGCCGCGCGTGCCGGCCTGACCAGCATCCTTCGCCAGGCCGTGCGCGACGGCGACGATAGTTTGCGGCTCGATGCGATGAAAGCTGCGGCCGGCATGCAGCCACCTGCATTGGAGATCTTGCAAGCAGGAGCCGAGGACCGTCAGGGCCTGGTGCGTGCCGAGGCCGTGCGCGCGTTGGCAGCTGCCTCGGGGAGCGGCACGGAGCGTGTGCTGCCGGTCTTCGAGGCCATGCTGCGCGCGAGCGACGCAGCCACCAGGCGGACGGGCGCCCTGGCCCTGGGCGACGTCACCGGGGAGCCCGAAGCCACCGCGGCTCTGCTGGCTGGGGTGCTGCACCAGCGGGGCGAATCGGTTCGGGCCGCGGCCGCCGAGGCTCTGGCGAGCATCGCCCAGCGCGATCCCAAGGCAGCGGGACCATTCCTGGAGCAGGCGATCAGTGATCCGGCCCATGACGTGCGCGCGGCTGCCATCCGTGGTCTGGGTACGACCTGGGCTCGCCAGCGTCGGCCCGCGGAAGTGGCCGAGATCCTGGAATCGTGCGAGACCGACAGTGCGCGCCGGCTGGTGGCGGTGGAGGCGCTGGTGATTCAGGCCTCGCAGCCGGGGAAAGGCAAGGCCGGCGAAGATGCGAAGGAGGCGCGCAGTCTGCTCGAACGCTTGGCCGCCACAGGACCGCCGTTGGCCCGTCTGGCCGCGCAGGTGGGCCGTGCCTTCATCGGCGCAAGGCTAGAAGACATGCACGCATTCTTCGATCGTCTGTATGGTGGGTAGCCACTGGGGCGAGATGAGCTGTCTCGTCAACCACCCGCCGCTGAGAACACAGAGGGGAGAGGGGAGGGTACAGAGTCGGAGAAGATGCGGTGATGTTCCAGCGCCCCGAGATTTCCTTCGCAGGTCGCGAAGGTCATGTTTGAACCGCAGACCACGATGGGTCATTTGTCGCGCTGAGGCCTCTCTCCGCTCTGCGGTTTCGGCTGCAGGTGGCCGACGAGGTAAATCAGCTCACGCTCTTTGGTCGCGGCCGTGAGGCTACTCCGTGGTCTCTCCTCTCACCTCTGCGTTCTCGACGGCGGGTGACTCACGAGGTGAAGCACCTCATGTCCTGCGGCTGCGGCCGCGAAGCTACTACTTCGCGTAGTCGACGGCGCGGGTTTCGCGGACCACTGACACGCGAATCTGCCCCGGGTAGGCCAACTGCGCTTCCACCTTGCGTGCGATATCCTTGGACAGGGTGCGCGCCTGGTCGTCGGTAACCTTGGTATTCTCGACTAGCACGCGGACCTCGTGACCCGCCTGGATGGCGAAGGCGCGCTCGACACCCTCGAAGCCGCTTGCGATCTTCTCCAGGTCGGCCAGGCGCTGCACGTAGGTCTCCAGGGTTTCGCGCCGGGCGCCCGGTCGCTGGTTGGCCAGCACATTGGCCGCATCCACGATGTGGTCGAGCACATCATCGGCCACGGCCTCGCCGTGGTGGCACTCGATGGCATGGACGATCTTGGGCGGCTCNNATAGCCGAGCTCGCCCGCGATCACGCCCGACAGGAAGCCCACCTCGACCGAATGGGCCAGCAGGTTCTGCCCGCTGCCCGCGCGAAACTTCAACTTGCCCACCAGCCGCAATAGCTCGGGGTGCAGGCGGCCGATGCCCAAATCGAAGGCCGCTTGTTCGCCGGCCTCCTTGCACTGTTGCTCGACCTCTTCGGTGGCCTTCTTGACCATCTCTTCGATGCGGGTCGGATGGATGCGCCCGTCGGCGATGAGCCGGGTCAGCGCCAGCCGCGCAATCTCGCGCCGCACGGGATTGAAACAAGAGATGACNNATGTTGCGCCCCTCGCGCCCGATGATACGTCCCTTCATGTCGTCGGAGGGCAGGGGCACGACCGAGACCGTGCGCTCGGCCACGTAGTCGCTGGCATAGCGTTGCACCGCCGCTCCCAGGATCATCTGTGCTTTCTGCTGCGCCTGTTCGCGCGCCTCGTCCTCGATGCGCCTGACCTCCAGGGCCGCCGCCGCCCGCGCCGCTTCGCGCACCCCGGCCTCCAGCGCTTTGCGGGCCTCGGCCTCGTTCATCCCGGCGACTTTTTCCAGGCGAGCCCGCGCCTCGGTCACCTGGGCCGCGCCCGCCCGCGCCGCTGCCTCGGCAGCCTGCTCGCGCGCCTGTAGCTGCCGTTCCTTGCGGTGCAGGTTCTCATTCTCGGACTTGATGTCGCGTTCGCGCCGCTCCAACGCCTCATGCTTGGCACCAGTCGCTGCTGCCTGCCGGTCGAGCTCCTGGCGACGCACGCGCAGCTCGGCATCCACCTCGGCCCGAGTTTTCTGCGCCGCCTCTTTGGCCTCCAGCGCGGCTTGCCTGCGGATGGCGTCGGCCTCGGCGCGCGCGGCAGCGAGGGCCCGCTGGCGTTCTTCTTCGGTCTGGGGAACAGCCTCGGGCTTGGAAGCCCGTCCCAGGAAGAAGGCCATAGCTGCCGCGAGCAAGGCGACCAGGCTACCGACAATAATGATGACGACTGGGTTCATCGGTGGGCCCTACTCAGGAACGGCGGCACAGCGGAGCACGCGCGTGTCCGTGACCACGCAGTCGATGGGCACGTCCCACTCACCCGTGGGACAGCTTTCCGCCACTTGGAAATCGTAGCCAAATCCGACGAAGAAGCCCGACGGTCCGTCCGGGTGAGAACGCACGTAGGCCATCAGCTCGTCGTAGTAACCGCCGCCGTATCCGACGCGGCCACCCCGCGCATCGAAGGCCAGGCCCGGGACCATGAAGACGTCGATGTCGTGCGGCGCCACTTCAGGACAGCCGGGCCCAGGCTCAAGCAAACCGAAGATGCCAAACACCAGCTCCGAAGGGCCTTCCACCCGGTGAAAGCGCAGACGCGGGGGCAAAAGCTCGGCGCTCACGCGCGGCAGAACCACGGTTATGCCGCGCCGACGCAGCCCCTCGATGGCGCGCGCGGTGTCGATCTCGGCCCTGGTGGACACGAAGGCCGCCACCACACGAGCGGCCGTCACCTCAGGCAGGTCGAGCAGAAGGTCCGTCGCGGCCTGGGCGCAGCGGACACGGTCTTCCACAGCCAGCTCNNACCACGCAACCCAGCCCGGCGCAGAGTCGCCCCGCAACGGACTAGCGTCGCCTGGGCGTTAAGAACGAGGCCATCGCCTCGGAAAAGTGGGGTTTTGTTTCTGTCCATCTATGGAGGCGTCCGCCTTTGGGCGGGCGATCACTTCTACTGGGTGAAAAGCACTATACCGCAAGAACGCCCGCGCTAGGTGGCTATGAACAGCTTGTCACACGCGAGCTCGGCTCTCGACCAGATGCAGCAGCGCGCGGCTCCTCTCCCGAACCCGTTTTTTCAGTTCTGCGAGAGTGCGACGCTCCTTGAACAGCTCCTCGGTGATCTGCAGCGCCGCCAGAACTGCGAGCGATTGGGTGTCGGCAGCGCGTGTCTGCTTCTGCAGCTCCTTAATGCGGCCGTCCAAGTAGGCGGCCATGTCGCGCGTGGCACGCTCGTCCTCGTCGCCTCGCAGCACGAAACGCTGTCCCGCAATCTGTACGGCTACTGGCGTCTTCATGTCGACGTTGCCCTCCTGCAGGGCCCGGTTTTCAAGTGGGCGAGGCGCCTTGCCCCGCTTCGGCGCGCGAGGCGAGACCCAGCGACGACAGCACCACCCGGTCCTCGAAGCTGACGTCCCTGAACCGGATGCCCATGCCGCCGATGCGCGCCGCTTCGCTGACCCAGCGAACCTCGCCGTGCAGTTGCAGCGGCTGCGACCGCCACGGGATATCAATCGAGACACGCACCGACTCGCCGGTTGCGTCCAGGTAGTCTGAGCAGAAGAACACACCGTCCGGGCTCAGATCTGTGACCAACCCGTCGATGGTCAGCCGCTCGCTGACATAGCGAGCTGGGAGCTCGACCCGCATGCGCACCGCGCGCCTCATCTCGCGCATCTCTCCAGAGGGAATTGGCATTTTCGTCTACGACCCCGCGCTTTGACCTCGACAGTCAGTCACCAGCGACTCCCTGTCAACTTTCTTCCGCACGCGAACCGGTCTGAAAACTAGCACATGGAATCCTATCGGGAAGAAGCCAGATCTTCTGAAACCTGACGCCACGCTGCACCGGTCAGGTTTTTCCAGGCTGCGCCCGTCCGCGTCCATGCTACAACTTGCCGCCCGGTCCTTCGGATCGGAGAAAGGAAACTCATCGCAGTCTCGTTCGGGCCCATAGCTCAATTGGTAGAGCTGCGGACTTTTAATCCGTAGGTCGCAGGTTCAATTCCTGCTGGGCCCACAGCCCTCTGCCCCGCTCCTTTCGGCCCATCATCCCTGACCCCATCGTCTAGTCCGGCCTAGGACAATGGCCCTTCAAGCCATGAACGCGGGTTCGAATCCCGCTGGGGTCGCACACGGTATTTTCACCGGGAACGGCGCCGAGATCGTCTGACGAGCGGTCGGTCCGGCGTCGGTCCGGCAGTTGGAAGTCGCACAGCCAATCAGGAAGGCCAAGAGGTCGTGAAGTCGGGCAGCCGTCTGGAAGAGATACTGGAGAGCGGTCAGTTTGCCGTGACAGGCGAAGCCGGCCCTCCCAAGGGGAGTTCGCCGGACGGTATGCGCAAGAAAGGAGAGCTGCTCAGGTCGTCGTGCGACGCGATCAACGTGACAGACAACCAGGCCGCTGTGGTGCGCATGTCGAGCTTGGCCGGATGCCTGCTGCTCATGCAGACAGGTGCAGAGCCCGTGTTGCAAATGGTGGTACGTGACCGAAACCGCCTGGCTCTGCAGAGCGACATCTTGGGAGCCGCTGCGCTGGGAATTCGCAACGTCCTTTGCCTGGCCGGCGACCACCAGCGCCTGGGCAACCATCCGACTGCCGCGGGTGCCTACGACATCGATCCGATCCAGCTGATTCAGATGATCAAAACGCTACGGGACGATCATCGGGTCGAAAGTGGCGAAACGATCACGGGGGAGGTGCCACTGTACATCGGCACTGTGGCCCACCCGTTCGCTGAGCCGTTGGAACTCCATATGATCACCTTGGCCAAGAAGATCCGGGCCGGTGCCGACTTCATCCAGACGCAGGCGATCTACGAATTGCCGCGATTCATGGCCTGGATGGACAAGGTCAGGGAGCAGGGGCTGCATGAGAAAGCGCACATCCTGGCCAGCGTGCTGCCCATCAAGTCAGTCGAGATGGCGCGGCGGATGCGCAGCGGGGTTCCGGGCATGCGACTTCCCGACGAGCTCGTCGAGCGGATCGAGCGGGCCGCGGATGCGAAAGCGGAGGGCATCAGAATCTGCGTCGAGACGATCGAGCAGTTGAAGCGCGTGCCCGGGGTGCATGGCATTCACATCATGGCCGTGGCTAGCGAAGACTCAGTTCCGGGCATCGTGAAAGCAGCTGGACTGTCGCCTCGGCCGGAGCGGGTGAAATAGGGCTTGTCGGAGAGTTCGGGGCACCCGCAGGGACGGCCTGCGGGTCGCGCCTCGCGTGGGCGAGGGCGAGAGCGTGTTCGTGGGCGTTATGCGGGATGCGGAAGGCGTGTCGCGAGCCGCACACGGACGCCGCTGGCAGAGATATGGGACCATCTAGCTTGCTTCCAAATAGGCGGCCGGGCGGTCTGGGGTTATTCTGGGTGCTGTTACTCGGCACAGCCGAACCCCTGCCATGCCCAACCGCGCATCGAACGCACTGACATCAGGCCAGCAGGCCACGCTGGATCTGCTGCGCGTGCTGGCCGGCGTGCTGGCTGGCGTGTGGCTGCCCTTTGTGATCAGCCACGGTTCTATCGGGCACGACCGCGTTCTCTCGCTGGCGGTGGACATGGCCTTTCTTGTGCTCGCCGGGGCCAGCACGGTGGTCGCCTTCAGAGGGCGACTCACCTGGCGCCGCTGGCTGCGGCTAGCGCGCGACCTGGCCATCGCGCTGCCCCTGTGGACCATGTTCAACGTCGAGTCCACGCCGCATTGGTGGCTATGGGCGTGCAAGCTACTGGCGCTGCTCTACCTGGCTCGGCTGGCCGCGCTGCTGACCCGCATCGACGCCCTGCCGCCCTCGGCGGCTCGCTTGCTGCTGCTTGCGGTGGTCATGCCTTTGTGCGTGTGGTGGGCCGCGACTGGCTGGCTGGTACTGGGCGGTGACTCGGGAACGACCGACCCGCGCTTGCGCCTGGTGCGCGCCATCTACTGGGCCATCGCCACGCTGGCCACCGTCGGGTACGGCGACATCGTGGCACACACCATCCCGCAGATGCTCTACGCCTGTTGCATCATGGTGTCCGGGGTGGCGTTCTTCGGCTACATCCTGAGCAACATCGCCACCCTGATGTTGCGCCTGGATGCGGCCAAGCAGCACCAGGAGGAAATGCGCGACCGGGTCGAGTATTTCATGCACTACCACACGGTGCCGCCCGCCCTGCGCCAGCGGGTGCGCGCGTATTTCAAGTATCTGTGGTCCAGCCGGCACGGCTATGACGACGTCGAGGTGTTCGAAAGCTTGCCGCGCAATCTGCGCGCGGATCTGGCGCTGCACCTGCACCGGGATCTGCTGGCTAAGGTGCCCGTTCTCAAAGACGCCAGCCCCGAAGTCATCCGCGACTTGGTGATCACGCTGCGGCCGATGGTGTGCGTTCCTGGCGACGTCGTGTGCCACAAGGGCGCGCCCGGCGACGAGATGTACTTCATCGTCCACGGCGAAATCGAGGTCGTGGATGAGAACAACAGCGTGCTGGCCCGCCTGCACGATGGCGACTTTTTCGGCGAGATGGCCCTGCTGACCGACAACCCACGCAACGCCACTGCCCGCACGGCCAGCTTCTGCGATCTCTACGTACTGGGGCGCGAATCATTCAAGCAGGTCGCGGTCCGCCATCCCGTGTTCCACTCGTCAATCGACGAAAAGGCGCGCAACCGCCTCTCGACCGCGACCCTGCCCACCGTACTCTAGCCAGCATCGAAGCTAGCTCACCCGTCACGCGTCCTGCAGGGCGCGCAGTTCGGCGTCGGTGTGGCGCAGGCGCGTGGCCAGCACGCGCGCCAGCCGGGCGAAGATCTTGATGCCGACCAGGGGCTGGGCGCGCACCACTTCGTCGAAGCGGTCGCGCGAGATGACGTAGAGATCGGTGTCGGCCGTGGCCAGCGCGTCCGCCGAGCGCGGGCTGCGATCGAGAAAGGCCATGTCGCCGAAGAAGTGCCCGCGCCCGAAGGTCGCCAGGCACATGGGCTTGCCGCTGTCGAGGGCGACGGAGATACGCACGCCCCCGCGCCGGATCAGGTAGAGATTGGCGCTGGCGTCCCCGCTGTGGAACACCTTCGCGCCGGCCGGAAGGAATTCTTCCTGCACACAGGCGCGCAGGGCCTCCAGAGTCTGGTCTTGCTCGAACTCGCGTGTCAGCTCGAACTCGGCCAGATCCAACGGCCGGCACTCCTCGGCTGCGGCTTGGCGGAGATCCTCCAGTGTGCGGTCCTCGGTCCATTCCAAGGCGTCGTCCAGGGTGCTGAAGATCTTCACGTTCTTGCTGGCGCGCACGATGCCCAGGTGGTGAAAATAGCCCTCCAGATCCTGTCCACTGGGCAACTGCGCGGGCAGACTGCTGAAGACCAGGTGGGCGCCTCGCTCGGCCAGCAAGGCCTCGAACTGTTCGAGCATGTGGGCCGCGGTAAAGTCCACGCTCTGCACCCGCCGCATGTCGAGGATGACGGTGCGGCTGTGCTTCAGGTCGGGCTCCAGCTCGGTGAACAACCGATCGGTGGTGCCGAAGAAAAGGTTGCCTTGCAGCTCGCAAACCGTGGTCTGCCGGCCCGCCTGCAGGAGAGCCTCTTTCTCGGCGGGCAGACGCTGCTTCTTCGACGAGATCTGGTGGCCGCCCAGCTTGCGGCGGATCACCGAGCTGCGCATCTGCTCGCGGATGAAGAGCATGATGGCCAATGCCAGGCCGACCCCGGCGGCGGCCATCAGGCTGTAGACCACGGCCACTATGATCACGACCGCGATCACGCAGAAGTCGAGCACCGTGCTGCGCTGTCTGAGCAGGTGGAAGCTGGTGCGATCGAACATGCGGAAGGCGACGACTATGAGAATGCCCGCCAGGGCGGCAATAGGAACCCAGCCCACCAGGCGGCTCAGCAGCAGAAAGACCAAGAGCGAGAACACGCCCTCAAACACGCCCGACAAGCGCGACGTCCCGCCGCTGCCCACGTTGACCAGGGTGGCGCCCATGGTCCCGGCCCCGGGCATGCCGCCCACCAGCGCGGACACGATGTTGCCCGCCCCCTGGCCGACCAGCTCGCGATTCGACCGGTGGCGACTGCGCGTGAGCGCGTCGACCACCACGCAGGTTTTCAGCGTGTCGATGGACAGCAGCGCGGAGAGAGTGAGGGCAGGCACCAGCAGCGTCTTGACCGTGGCCAGGCTGAGCAGGCCGAGGCCATGCCAACGGTCGGCTAGGCTGGCCAGCACCGAGCCGCCGGTTTCGGCTATGGGACCGATGACCAGTGGGTTCTGTTCGAGGCGCAGCAAGTTGCCGTCGAGAAGACCCAGTCCGAAGTAGGCCAGCATGCCTCCGCACAGCCCCACCACCGGGGCTGGCAACTTGCGGGTCAGCCGGGGCGCGCCCAGCATGGCGGCGATGGTCACGCCGCCCACGATCATGCCTTGCCACTTCCACAGCGACGGCGTCAGCAGAGCGTGCATGCCCTGCACGTCCTTGGGCAAGCCGAAAAAGCGCGGCACCTGCGAGAGAAAGATCAGCACGGCCACGCCGCTCAAGTAGCCCGACACCACCGGAAAAGGGATGTACTTGATCAGCCGGCCGCCGCCNNAAGGGCACAGCCTCGGGCCGCAGGGGCGAGCGACCGCCTGCTAGCAGGCCGGCCGCGAGTGCGGCCATGACCGCGGCTGCGGGCGCGCACGGGGCGGAAACCAAACGCGGAGCCCCGCCCAGCAGAGGCGCCACGATACCCAACGCCACCGCGCCCAGGATCCCGGCCAGGGCTCCGGTGCCCACGTATCCGGCGCCCAGCGGGGCGTAGGTGGCCACGCCGAACGCGATGGCCGACGGCAAGGCGACCAGCATGGCGGCCAGACCGCCCCACAACTCGCCCTGCAGTTTCACTACGCCATGGAGCTTGGTGCTGTGTGCGGACGACATCGATCCGGTCCGCGCTGCCTAGGAGGTGAAGGTCGCCTCGATGGTCTCCAGCATATCCTTCTCGGCGTCGGAGATCTTGCCCACGCCGAGAAAGCCGCCCGAGCTTGCGGCCACGGCCCGCGCTCGCTGGAGAATGTCGTTTTTCAATCCCAGCCGCTCGGGCTCGGTCATCTTGCCGCACAGGCCGCGCAGGTAGTGCTGCCACGCCTCGAGCAGCTTGGGGTCCGGCCGCTGCACCAGCCAACTCGCCAGCAGGCCGTGCTCGACGCTGCCTGAAGCAATCCCCTGCGCCGCCGCTGCCGCGAGCACCGCATCGCGCTCCTTCGGGTCGAGAGTTCCATCGGCCCACGCCACTGCGACCAGAGGCACCAGCGCGATGGCAGCCACCATCTCGGGGTTGACCTCGAGTTCGACCAGCTTCTGCAGCACGTGGTCGTCGTGGATGCCGGCGACCTCGGCCAGAGCGGCCTTCATCTCGGTGGATCGCCTGGTCTTCCGCATCTTGTCCAGCAACGCCTGGTCGCGGCTTTTGAAGAACTGGTCGGTCAGCGCAGCCCCGGCGGCCGCGAAGACCGAATCTCCTCTGGTCGGGTTTGCCATGGTTGCCCCAGCGTACCACCGTCCGGGCTTCGTGGTTCTTCATTCAACCGGCGTCCGGGGTGTATCCTGACCGGGTGAACGCTCTTTCTACTAAGGAAACGTCGATGCTCAGAATATCAATCTTGGGCTTGCTCCTGATCGCCGCGACGGCGGTGGGCTGTATGTATCCGGCTTTGCACACCGGCACGGGCGGCAGTACCGCTGGAGGTGGCAGTGCGGCTGCGGCTGGCGCCGCCGGTACCAGCAGCAGCAAGGGCGGCAGTGCGGCTGGCGCCGCCGGCAGCAGTAGCAGCGGCAGCAAAGGTGGTAGCGCGGCTGGCACCAGCGGCAGCGGCAAGGGCGGCAGTGCAGGTAGCAGCGCGGCCGGCGCGGCTGGCACCAGTAGCAGCAGCAAGGGCGGCAGCAGCGGCAGCAGTGATGCCGGGGTTCGAGACGCGCCTGGCTCTCAGCCGGATGCGCCAGTCGGTGGCACAGGTGGTGGCGGTACCAGCACCGGGGGAACGAGCAGCACCGGGGGTAGCGGGGGGGCGAGCAGCGGGACCACACCGAGCTGTCCTGCACTGACAGATCCAGACAACGGCTCGGTCTCCGCGTCGGAAACGACCCGCGGTTCCACGGCAGTCTATTCCTGCAACACCGGCTACAGGCTCTCGGGATCAATGACCCGCACTTGCCAAGCCGATGGCACATGGAACACCGCCGAGCCCACCTGCACCCTGGTGGATTGCGGGGCACTCGACGATCCGGCAAGCGGGTCGGTGTCTGCTCCGACAACGACTTTTGGCCAGCAAGCAAATTACTCCTGCCACACTGGATACGGGCTATCGGGATCCGCGACGCGCACTTGCCAGGCCGACGGCAACTGGAGCGACAGCGCACCGACCTGCGTTCTTGGGGATTGCGGGGCGCTGACCAATCCGGAGAACGGGTCGGTGTCTACTCCGACAACGACCTATGGATCGACAGCAACCTACACCTGCAACACCGGCTACAACCTCTCGGGCTCGGCCACGCGCTCTTGTCAGGACGACGGGACATGGAGAGGAGACGCGCCGACCTGCCCCATCGTGGACTGCTATGCTCCGTATGGCATCTCGTACGGCACAGTCAGTCAGACCGGTACGACGTGGGGCTCGACCGCCACGTACTCATGTACAACTGGGTGGCGTCTGTCAGGCACGACAATTCGCACCTGCGGCGCCGACGGCTTCTGGAGCGGAACGTTGCCCAGCTGCACCCTGGTCGACTGCGGCACATCACCGAGCATCACGCACGGCTCGTTGTTCAGCTCGTACTCGACGACGTACAATTCGACCGCGACATACACCTGCGGCACTGGCTATTTCTTCTCGAACGGCGTCTCGTCGGTCACCTGCCAGGCCGATGGCACCTGGAGCACCCCAACTCCAGTTTGTTCACTCCAGATGGTTAACGTGACTATTGCAAAGAGCGTTTACGGCACCGGCACAGTGGCCAGCATCTATGATGCTGGAGTCAATTGCGGAAGCACCTGCACGGGAACCGTCGCGAGCTACGCCTACAACAGCACCATATACCTTTTGGCCACACCGGACACCGGCCAGTCTTTCCTGGGTTGGAGCTACAGCACACCCAACGGCGCGACCAGCATCGCGACATGCACCGGTCCGGGAACGTGCTCCTTCACTATCAACAGCACCAATATTTTTGGCACCACCGGCCCAACCGTGACGGCCAACTTCTCTCGGCCACCGAACTACATGTTCACGACCTCGACGGTGCAGCAGGCGTATTGGCCTGGCTACGGGCTCGCGGGAGCCGACGCCCTATGCAACCAGCTGGCGGCGAAATCCACAAACACGGCGTTGGCAGCTGGCACCTACGTGGCATGGCTATCCTCGACGAGTTCGAACTTGCTCAGCAGATTGAACGGTGCGAGTGGATGGGTTCGTCCTGACGGGATGCCCGTCATCAATACTGTCGCCGATCTAAACAACGGCAAGGTTCTATACCCGCCTCGACTTGACGAAAACGGCACCGACTTGGGGGCGGACCAATGGGTCATTACCAATACGAACCAGGACGGCACCGCGACCAGCGCCACCAGCGCGATCTACGGGTGGGTGGACTGCAACGGGTTCCAGTCGAACACGAACGACGGTACCACTTGGATCGGGGGTGGCCTTTCCAGCTACAACAACTTCTATTTCACCGCGGACTATGGCCAGCCATGTTCGGCGACAGCCAGGCTCTACTGTCTTGGCATCGACCGACGGGCACAGGTGGCCGTGATTCCATCCCAGGGACGCCATGCTTTCATGACCAGGCGCACCTGGACTCCGGATCCAATTCAGGGGATCTATTCAGCAGATGCGCTTTGTCAGAGCGAGGCAAGCGCAGCCGGGCTGACGGGCGTGTATTTGGCGTTGCTCACGCCGACGAATTCCGCCGCAGCGTGGAGGTTCGACACCACCGGATTGCCTTGGATTCGCACTGATGGAATCCGGATCACACAGAGCGCGAGTGAGTTCTTCACAACCGGCTTGTTCGACGTGCCGCCCAACCTTTCTGCGGATGGAACTTACGAATTTTCATATGAAGTCGTGTGGATCGGCACAGGCAGCAACGGCAACCCGAACACGGTGGTGACGGATGGCACGAGCAATTGCTCCAACTGGCAATCGACTATCGGCAGCGCCGGAGCCGGCAGGGCTGGAGACACCGCGACCAGTCAGTTCTTCAACTTCGTTCCGAGTGGGCCGTATGGGGAACAGTGCAACGCGGCGTTGAATCTCGTATGCCTGCAGGCCTACTAGGCAACACAGTGGCGTCCGACCGNNGACGACGAGCGGGCGCGGCGCTACGACTGCTTCGACAATCGCCGCTTCTACGGCGGCCTGTTGACACGTCTGGTTGCTGGCGCGGGTCCGTTTGTGGAGGGGCGCGGGTTGGACCTGGGGTGTGGCAGTGGATTTGCCACCGAAGGACTGGTGCAGGCTTTTCCTGGTGTCGCGTGGCAGGGCGTGGATTTGTCGGCGCCCATGCTCGCGCGGGCGGCGCGCAAGCCGACCCTGGCGGCGATTCCGCTGCGCCACGCGGCTGCCGAGGCCTTGCCCTATGCCGCGGGTTCGTTCGATGTGGTGGTGTCGAACTTTTCTTGGCACTGGTTCGGCGCCGGCGCTGGGGACGAGGTCTTGCGCGTGCTTCGACCCGGCGGTTGGATGTTGGTGAGTGCACCCTTGCGCCACTTCAGCAGCGCGGAGGGCAATCGCTGGCTGGCCGGACGGCTGCACGCGCGTCGGGGGAACTTTCGTCGCCTAGGCAGTCAAGGTCTGCGCATCGAAGAGATGACCAGCTTGCTGCCGGGTGAGGTGCGCACCCGCCGTCTGGAGTCGGTGGTGATCGAGGAGCGCTTTCCCGACGCTGCCGCGCTGCTTGCCACCCTGGAAAGCCGCGGATCACTGCACGCGATCTTTGGCGCTGACGGATTGCAGGCATCCAGCGACGTGCCCGCGGGCAACTTGGCCTTCGAGTGGCACGTCGGACTGTTGCACCTGCAGGTCAGACCGTAAGGCTGGCTCGCTGTGATCTGCCGCGATCCGGATATGTCGGGATCTGCTTGCGGGGTTGGCATGGCGCTGCTATTGCCTTGCCCGAACTCATGAAACGCGTGGTCGTCGCCGGGGCCGGGATTTCCGGCCTGTCGCTCGCTTTCGAGTTGGAGCGCCTCGGCGTTTCCGGGCTGGTGTTGGAGAGTGACCGGCGCGCCGGCGGCAAGATCGAGACCGATCGACGTGATGGCTACATCTGCGAGCGCGGACCGGCCAGTTACCTCGACCGACACAACAGCATCACGCCCTTGGCGCGTCACCTGGGCATCGAGGGCCGCGTGCTGCCAGCCTCCGCGGCGAGCGAGCGCCGCCTGGTGGTGGCCGATGGTCGGCTGCACGACACGCCTCTCGATGCAGCGGCTTTCTGGCGTTCGCGACTTCTTCCGTTTTCGGCCAAGCTGCGCATGCTGGCGGATTTGGTGCTGCCGCGCGGCCCCTCGGCGCGAGGCCAGGAGGAATCCGTCACTGCCTTTGCCAGCCGGCGCCTGGGCGCGCGGGCCGGCGAACGCCTGCTGCAGCCCCTGGTTTCGGGCCTGTACGCGGGCGATCCCGATACGGTCAGCCTGCCAGCCGCGTTCCCTCTCATGGCCGCGCTGGAGCGTGAGCATCGCAGCTTGATTCTGGGCATGCGCGCCGATCTCAGGCAGCAGCGGGCGCGGCGCCAGACGGACAGCGATGCGCCTCGGCTGGCGTCGTTCGCGACTGGACTCGACGAGCTGACCGCGGCGCTGGCCAGCAGGCTGGGCGAACGGCTTCGCCTGGGTGCGCGGGTTGTGCAGGTTGAGCGCGCCAGCAACGGTTTTCGCCTGGCGCTCGACGAGAACGGGCGTAGCCGCACCCTGGACGCCGACGCACTGGTGCTGGCCATTCCGGCCCACCAAGCCTGTGCCGTGGTCCGGCCGCTGGATTCCGACTTGTCGGAGATCCTCACGCGCATTCCCTATGTCCCGGTGGCGCTGGTGCACTTGGGCTACTTCGCCTCGGCGTTGTCCGAGCCCGCGGATGCCTACGGGTTCTTCGTGCCCGCCTCCGAGCGCCTGAAGATTCTGGGCGCCATCTTTGCGTCGGCCATCTTCCCGCATCGCGCTCCCACCGGTTTCTTGCTTTTCTCGGTGCGCACCGGCGGCGCACGCCATCCCGAAATCGCAAGCTTGCCTGACGAAGAGCTGACGGCGCTGGCCCACGCCGATCTCCGCGGTCTGCTCGGCTTGACTGCGCCACCGGCGTTCGCGCATATCGTCCGTCACGAGCGCGCGTTGCCTCAATACACGCTCGGGCACATGGATCGGGTGGCGGCGCTGGAAGCGGGCGAGCGGCGCTATCCTGGCTTGTACTTTCACGGTAACGCTTATCACAACGCCGGCGTGCCCGAGCTGGTCAGCCGGTCGGGCAAGTTGGCGCGTCGGCTGGCCGAGGAACTTTCGCGGTGAGAGAAATTTTGGAAGCGGCCCTTCTGCGCGAGATGGGTGCCACCTGGCGCGAGATCAGTGGCAACCACTTTCGTAGCCGGTTACGGCCCCCGGTGTTCGCCTTGCACGACGCGGGTGTGCGCTTGGGATTCTGGGACCGGCGTAGCCGGACGCTCTCACTGGCGCGCTCGTTGGTGTATCAACAGCCCTGGGGTGTGGTGCGCGAGGTGCTCAAGCACGAGATCGCGCACCAGTTCGTCGACGAGGTCATGGGCATCGACGAGCAGAGTGCGCACGGGCCGGCCTTCGAGAATTTGTGTCGACAGCATGGCTTTGATCCGTCGGCGCGCGGGCTGCCCCAGACGGCGGCAGGCGAGGGCAATCCGGTGCTGCGCCGGATCGCGCGACTGCTGGCTCTGGCCGAGAGCCCCAACCTGCACGAGGCCGAGGCCGCCATGAACACGGCGCAACGGCTGATGCTCAAGCACAACATCGATCAGACTGTGGCTCGGGCGAGCGAGGGTTTCGCCTTCCGGCACCTAGGCCGGCCCAGCGGCCGCATCGAGGCGGCCGAGCATGTGCTGGCGGGCATTCTGGCGCGCCACTTCTTCGTCGAGGTGATCTGGGTGCCGTACTATGTGCCGAGCGAGGGACGGCGCGGACGCGTGCTCGAGATCTGCGGCAGCTTGTCCAATATGGAAGTGGCGGCCTACGTGCATGGCTTTCTGCTTGAGACGGCGGAACGTCTGTGGCGCGAGCACAAGCGCCAGCACGGCATTGCCAGCAACCGCGAGCGGCGGCGTTTCATGACCGGCGTGATGATCGGTTTCGACGAGAAGTTGAAATCGGGCGCGGCCGAGAGCCGGCGCCAGGGTCTGATATGGGTGGGCGATCCCGCCCTGGCCGGCTATCTGCACCAGCGCTATCCGCGCACCACGCGCGGCTCAGGAATTGGTCTCTACCAGACCGAGGCCTATGAACACGGCCGCAAGGCCGGACGTGAGATCGTGTTGCACCGTCCAGTGCACGGGAGCAGCGAGCGGGGACGCCTGCTGGGCCCGGTGAGGTGAATATCAAGATCGATCACCTGCCACGCACCTTCTTCTCCCGACTTCCGATAAACTGCACATCGTGCAACTGGTGATCGCTGAAAAGCCTTCGGTCGCGCGCGATTTGGCGCGCGTGCTGGGGGTGCGGCCCACGGGCAAGAACTGCTTTCCGGCAAAGGACCGCGTGATCACCTGGTGCGTGGGTCACCTGGTCGAGCTGGACGAGCCGGCCAGCTACGACGGCCGCTGGAAGGCTTGGCGGCTGGACACGCTGCCCATGATCCCGTCGGAGTTCAAGCTACGGCCGGTGCCGAGCACGCGCGAGCAACTGCGCGAGGTGTGCCGACTCCTCGGGGACAAGCGCTTCTCCGAGGTGGTCAACGCCTGCGACGCCGGCCGCGAGGGCGAGCTCATCTTTCGCTACGTGTACCAGCTCGCCGGCAGCCGGCTGCCCATCCGGCGGCTGTGGATCTCGTCGTTGACCGACGAGGCCATTCGCCAGGGTTTTTCGACGCTCAAGCCAGGCGTTGACATGGAGAAGCTAGCGGACGCTGCGCGCTGCCGGTCCGAGGCGGACTGGCTGGTGGGCTTGAACGCCACGCGCGCGGTGACGGTCCGCCAGCGCACCGGCGCGGATTCCATGCTGTATTCCATCGGCCGCGTGCAGACGCCCACGCTGGCCATTCTGGTGGAACGCGAGAAGGCCATCCAGAACTTCGTGGCGCAGGACTTTTGGCAACTGAAGGCCGAGCTGGCTACGGCCGACGGTGCGCATTTCGCGGCGACCTGGTCGCTGGACAAGGCCATGCGCTTCGGCAACGCGACCGTGGCCAGCGAGGTGCGTGATCGCTGTCGCGCGTATGGCGCGGCCGTCAATCCCGATGGCCCGGTAGTGGAGAGCCTGAAGCAGAGCAAGACCCGCGAGCCNNGCCACCCTGGATGCGGCGCAGGCGCTGTACGAACGCCACAAGATCCTGACCTATCCGCGCACGGATGCGCGCCACCTGTCGAGCGACATGGCGGCCACCTTGCCGAAGATCTTTGCGGGCCTGGCCGAGCTGGACGACTACGCGCCATTCGCGCGGATGCTCTTGGCCAATCAGCCACGGCCCAGCAAGCGTTTCTTCGACGACAGCAAGATCCAGGACCACCACGCCATCGTGCCCACAGGCAAGTCCGCCAAGTTGGACGCGCTGGAGCGCAACGAGCGTCGGATTTTCGACCTGGTGGTGCGGCGATTTCTCGGGGCTTTCTATCCTGACGCCGAGTTTGCCCAGACCGAGGTGGTGGTGCGGGTGGGGCCGACAGCCGAAAGCGTGGCTTCCCCAACCCGGCCGCCCGAGGCACCGGCGGACAAATCGGGCGTCGTACCTGCGGAGGAGATCCCGCTGGTTGCGGCGGCGCCCCCGCCGCCTGACCGCTTCCAGGCACGCGGCAGGGTGCGGCTGCTCGCCGGGTGGCAAGAAGTGGCCGGCTTTGGCGGAGAAGATGCCGACGACAAGTCCGGGGCGAAAACAGGAGAAAAGAAGGGCAAGAAGAAAGAGGGCGACGAGGAAGAGNNCTGGCCAAGAAGACCAAGCCGCCCGCCCGGCACAGCGAGGCGACGCTGCTGTCAGCCATGGAGAACGCGGGCAAGACCATCGCCCGGCCCGAGGCAGGTTCGGCTGGACGCAGTTCTTCGCGCGACGGTATCGAAGACCTGCGGGGATCCTCGGACGCGCTGGATGATGACGAACTGAGAGCAGCCATGAAAGACAGTGGCCTGGGCACGCCAGCCACGCGCGCCGCCACCATCGAGACCCTGCTCAAGCGCGGCTTCGTGGCCCGGGAAGGCAAGCATCTGATCGCCACGCCCGTGGGCATGGCCCTCATCGACGGGCTGCCCGTGCCCAGCCTGGCCTCACCTGAGCTGACTGGAACCTGGGAGGCGCGGCTGGCCCGCATGGCGCGCGGTGAAGACAAGCGCGACACATTCATGGCTGACATCGGCCGCTATGTGCACGAGGTCGTCGACGCCATCCGGGCTGCGGCTCCCATGCGCGCCGTGCCGCTGCCCGCGGCGAGCGCAGGCAAGGGCAGGGCGCACGGGCGCAGCGCCGGGCGAGGTCGCAAGCCCGCGACTGCCCACCCAGCGGTGACCGACGCGAATCGTCCCGCGTCAGCGAGGGAGGCCGGCGCAGCCCCGCGGGACAGCGTCGGTGATCTCCTCTGTCCACGTTGCCGGAGCGGGCATCTCATGACCGGCAAGCGTGGCTGGGGCTGCTCGCGCTGGCGGGAGGGATGCGATTTCGTGGTCTGGTTCGAAGAGAGTGGCGTCCGGCGCAGCGAAGCCGACCTGCGCGACTTGCTCTGCAAGCCGTAAGACTATCGGCGTGGCTCGACGGTGATCTGGACCAGAGTCTGGTTGAGCAACTGGTAGGCGATTTCACCAAACGTCATGGGCCCCTGCAAAGCCCCCGTGCGCCGGCCTTCCAGCGAGCCGTGCAGATAGTTGAGCACGCAGTTGCAGGAAAACACCGGCGGCTCGGCACTGGCTGGAATGGCGGCGAGAAAACGCTCGGAGTAGGCCGACACGGGTTTGGCCGGCCGGTAGCCCACACCCTTGAAGACCGGCGCGAAGAACTTCACGACGCGCCCTGTGAGGTCCAAAGACTGGATGCTCACGTTGACCTTGGTGCCGAACATATCGGATACAAGAGGCAGGCGAAGATCCAAGCCACGGCGGCTCANNGTGCGTGGATGGAAGCGCGACGTGCATCGCCACCCCTTTGTCTTCGAGTGCGTCGCCCGTGGCTCCCGCAAAGACCTTGGGTTTCATGCGGCCCACGTCATCCAGATGCGTGCCCGCGACCCATCCAGCGACCGACTTGAAGAACTGCTGTTCGTAGAGAGGACAATCCAGGGCAAAGCATTCGTGCAAACGGCTGAAGGCGGGGAGGATCAGGATGGTGTAGCCGGGGTCGGGGCTGTCCACGAAGATGCGCGGGATGGAGGCTTGGTCATACACGGCAGCGCGCGCGCCACACGCGATGGCCGGCACTTCACATACGAAGATGTGCTCGCGAGAGGTCCGTCCCCCGTCGGTGGTCATGAAGTAGGGGATAGTGCCGCCAATCCATGGTCCCCGCGGCAGGGCGCGAAGCAGGGACTCGTCGCCAGCTAGAATAAGACTCTTGCCTTGTGCCAAGAGCTGTTTGACGTCCTCGACTGTGGTGAACATGAACCTCCTCGAACCCGGCCGCACGAATTCTGTCTATTGCGAGCAGAGACGCTACCCTCTAGCAACGGCAGCCGCCGCCAAAACTTGAGCCACAGAGGCGTGCTACGCGACCGTCTCCAGGGCTTCCACGCCCGGGACATCAGCCAACTGGGCGAGCACGCAGCGGTGGTCGCGGTGGACGCCGCAGTATTCGACGCTGACTTCACGGAGGCCTTGCGGCCGTTCCTTGTCGTCGCCGATGGCGATGTGTCCCTTGGCCTCGTCAAGCAGCGCTGTGATACGCGCGCGCGTCTTGCCCTGGCTGGGCTGGTACACGACCAGCACCCGACGCACGTGGCACGCACCATTGAGCAGGACCTCCAGTTGGCGGACCCAGCCCAGCGTGACCAGCACGGCCGCGGACAGGACCACGCCCGCTGCCGCGTAGCCGGCGCCCACCACAATGCCGATACCTGAGCTGGCCCAGATGGTGGCCGCCGTGGTCAGCCCAGAGATGTGGTGGCGGTCGCGCAGGATGGACCCTGCGCCTAGAAAACCGACGCCGGTCACGATTTGGGCTGCGATGCGTGCTGGCTCGTGGCCCGCCATGGCTGGGCTGGCGGAAACCACGGTGAAGATGGTCGATCCGACACAGATCAGGATGAGCGTTCGCAGGCCGGCGGGTTTGTGTCCTTTTTCGCGTTCGAAGCCCACCAGGGCGCCGCACAGGAAGGCTGTCGCCACCAACACGAACTCGCAGTAGGGCCGAGGCATGAGTTGGCGAAAATCGCCGAAAATCACCTGGAGAATGTCCACCTCCCTACCATAGGGATGCCGAGGCCGCCGATCAAGTTCTCGCCAGCACAGCCACCAGTGCCTGGCTTCGCGGTCCGGTCGGATGGAGTTCGAGTCGGCGTCGGCCAGTCTCTTCCACGGCCAGCGTGATCTCCAGGTGGTCGGCCGGCAAAGCGTCCGGGAAGCGGTCGGCCCATTCGATGGCGGTGGCCGCGCGATCGTAGGCTTCCTCGATGCCCAGCTCGGGCAGCTCGGCGCGTGTACGGAGGCGATAGAAATCGACGTGCACGAAGGGCGTGCGGCCCGGGTGTTCGTTGACCAGGGCAAAGCTCGGGCTCGCCACATGGCGGTCAGCAGCCACGCCCAATCCCTGCGCCAGACCCTGGGCGAAGGTCGTCTTGCCGGCGCCGAGCGGGCCGATGAGCGCAACCACGTCACCCACCCCCATCGCTTGCCCGAGACGCACACCCAGGCACCGCATGTCCCCGGGCGCGTTGGCCATGATGGTCCTCGCCGTCGGAGGGTGGCGATCTTGTTCAGAGGGTTGGCTTGCCATCAACGCTTCTTGGTCAANNTCAACTGACGGTATAGCAGCAGGTGGCGTATGGCCAAGTCCGGCTTGCCGTCTTGTTCCAAGAGCCGCGCGAGATTGTAGTGGGCGTCGGGGTTGCGTGGATCACACTCCAGCGCGCGCCGATAGGCGGTAGTAGCGTCGACGGTCGCGCCCAGGTCTTCCAGGGCCACACCAACGTTGAAGGCCGCGGTGGTGTCGCCGGGGCGTAGAGAGAGTGCGGCCCTATAGTGCACCAAAGCAGCGTACACATCGCCCACCTCATGCAGCAGGCGGCCGAGATTCACGTGCGCATCCGCAAACTCGGGTTCCAGTTCCAGCGCCGCCCGGTAGGCATCGCAGGCTTCGTCGGGTGAGGTGGCTTCCAGCAGGCAGCCGCGTTTGTACAGGTCGTGCGCCGTGAGCGGCTCTTGCTCCGCAGCGGGGGCCGCGCTCGCGCGTGCATTTTCCAGCGACGTGACCGTGGCACCGACCTGGTCAAGAGAGGCGGCTTGAAAATCGAACACGGTCTGGCCCGATTCCGGGTGCCAGCGGCGATGACCGTCGTCCGCGATTACGCGCTGGCCTTCCCCGGACAGCGCGACCTGATGGACCGAGGTGCCGGCAGGCAAGCCGCTACGGATCTTCTTGATGGCGTCGCGCACGCGGCGAGCGGGGATGCGCTGCTCGACCAGGCCTTCGGCTTTGCGCAGAAGAACCAAGTCCTCGAATGAGAAGCGCATCTCTCCGTTTTCATTGCGGGTCGGGGTGACGACACCCGCACGCAGGTATGAGCGCAGACGCGCCACGCTCAAGCCGAGAACCGTTGCCACCGCGCGGGCCGAATACATCTCGATCAGGACTATACAACGCCTGTCGGGTTGCGGGTTGCGTCTGCCTACCGCACCCCACGCTGTCCCACATCCCTGAACACCCCTGCAGTGGGCTTGAAAGAAGTCGGTTGTAGGCAGATAATGACGCCGCGAACGGCTCCATGAGCAACCGATCAGGTGGACCCCCTGGACGAGCGCAGCGGAATCGCGGATTACGCTTGGGGAGTGCTCCATCTTCCACGCGTCCAAGCTGGATCGGCTCGCTGGGCGGGGCGTAGTAACAGGACAGCCGATGGCGTGCATTCTCGTGGTCATCGACGACAGTGAGAACCGCGCCGCGATCCAGAACGCGCTGAGGTCGCTGAGCACACACAAGCTCGTGGAGACACGCGACGGGGCCACGGCCTTGCGCCTAGTCGAAGAGGGCGGCGTGGACTTGGTGCTCGTGCGCACTCACGGTCAGGGGCTGGACGGATTTGAGTTGTGCCGTCGAGTTCGCGCCAATGAGAAGACAGCGGCCGTCCCAGTCGTCCTTCTGGCGACCGCGCAGAGCCCGGTGGAAAACCGGTTGCGCGCTCTCGACATGGGTGCGGCGGACTTCATCGTACAGCCCATCGAGCCGCTGGAGTTGCTCGCGCGCCTGGGATCGGTCTTGCGATCGAAGACGCTCGCGGACGAGGTCCGTCGCCACAATACTGAGCTCGCCGGCAAGGTGGTGGAACGTACCCACCAACTGGAAGAGCTGGCGGGAGAGCTGCGCGCCGAGCGCGACGCTCTCCGCGACACCTTCAATGTCATCGAAGATGGCCTCTTGCTGGTCGACGCGTCGGGACATGTGCAAATTGAGAACAACGCCCTCCGTCGCATGCGGGGCGAGCCGGATTCCACTCGCCTGCCCCTGGGCGAGCGGCTGTTTTCCGAAGGCCCGGTCGAGATGGGGGCGGATCCGTCCATGCGCGACATGCTCGCCATCCTGGCCCGCGACGCCACCGCCAAGAAGGTAACCCTGTACCGGACCTTCTCCCTCCGGGGGCGCCAGTTCCAGGCGCGTGCCTACCCTGCGGCGGGGCGGCGGGTCTTGCTCTACGTGCGCGACATAACTGAGGAGCGCGACCGGGAAGTGCGGCGCCTGCAATCGGAGAAGTTGGCCTCTATCGGCATGCTGGCCGCCGGGGTGGCTCACGAGATCAACAACCCCGCCTCGTTCGTGCTGGCCAATCTGGAGGCTCTGGCCGAACTTCTGCAGTCGTCGGACAATAGGCCGAAGGCAGACCCCAAGGCCGCGCACAAACTGGGGTCGAGCGACATTCTGTTTGAAGCCATGAATATCGTGCAGGAGTCGAAGGAGGGCATGGCACGCATCCATCGCATCGTGCGTGACCTGCACGCTTTCTCCCGCGTAGACGAGGACACCACCCCCCTGACCGACGTCAACGCCGCGGTCGATTCGTCCTTGAGCATGTTGCGCAGCGAGTTGCGCTACCGTACACATGTGGAAAGGGATCTGCGTTCAACCCGGCGCGTGCGCGCAAGCGCCGCCCGGCTGGGGCAGGTTTTTCTCAACCTGATCATGAATGCCGCGCACGCCTTGGCCGCAGGGAATCCCAAGCGCAACCGACTCTACGTGCGCAGCTACGACGACGGAGACCGCGTCGTGGTCGAGGTAGAAGACAACGGTCCAGGCATCCCGACCGAGGTCATGCCGCGCATCTTCGAGTCGTTCTTCACCACCAAGCCGCCCGAATTGGGTACGGGATTGGGGCTGCCCATCTCGCGCGAGATCGTATGCTCTGCGGGTGGTGAGCTGACCGCGGAGAGCGTGCCGGGCCGAGGGGCCCTGTTTCGCGTGCGGCTGCCGGCGGCTGGCGAAGGCGTGGTCGGGCGGCCCAAGACCCTGCCCGCACACAAGGCGGTGCAGCGCCGGCGCCTGCTGGCCGTAGATGACGAGGCACTGCTGCTCAAAGCGTACCGCCGCATGTTGATGAGCCACCATGACGTGGAAACCACGTTGGGAGCCAAGGAGGCGCTGCGCTTGTTCGGCCAGGATCGTGCCTTCGACGTGGTGTTGTGCGATCTACAGATGCCCGAGATGTCGGGCTCCGAGCTGTACGAGACGGTCAGGCAGCGCTGGCCTGAGCTGGCCCAGCGATTCATTTTCATCACTGGTGGGGCCTGCTCGCCAGAGGCGCGGCGATTTCTGGAGAGCCCAGGTTTGGCCTGTATCCACAAGCCGTTCCAGGTGGCCGAGTTGCTGGAACTGATTGAGTTACACGCGGCTGGCAACGGCGCGGCCGCGCACCCGTGATGGCGCGATAGTCGCTTCGTAGCGTCGGCCTGTCGGCCTTGACCCAGCCGCAGGGCGAGGGCACCATGCTAGGCGCCTGCGGGGTTAGCCCGACCGCATCGGCGGAGGGTGGGCGACGCAGAAGCAGACCCAGGCGCTGCACAGCAAGGATCAGCCATGGACAGCACCGAGATCATCATCAAAGACACAACCGCCAACCCCGCGCCCCTGGGTCTGATGGGGTTCGGCATGACCACCGTGCTGCTGAATTTGCACAATGCCGGAATCATTCCACTGTCCAGCATGATCCTGGCCATGGGGTTGTGCTATGGCGGTCTCGCCCAGGTCATTGCCGGTGTGATGGAGTGGAAGAAGCACAACACCTTCGGCACCCTGGCCTTCACGTCGTACGGCCTGTTCTGGCTCAGCCTGGTGGTGATGCTGGTGCTGCCCAAGATGGGGTGGGCCGCGGCCCCGGACAAGGCATCAGTGGGCGCCTACCTGCTGCTGTGGGGCTGTTTTACCTTTCTGATGTTCTTCGGCACCTTGGGCACCAACAAGGCCTTGATGACCGTGTTTGGCTCGTTGACCGTCCTGTTCTGGCTGCTAGCCGCCGGCGACATCAGCGGCTACGAGGGCTTCACGCGTGCTGCGGGATGGGAAGGCATCTTCACCGGCCTGTCCGCCATGTACCTAGGCATCGCGCAGGTGTTGAACGAGAGCTTTGGCCGCATCGTCTTGCCCATCGGCCCGCGCGCGTAGTAGCTAGAGCTTGTCGGGTAATTCNNCTCACGCGACCGCTCACGCTGGCCGGCCAACGCCGGGCCGGAAGGCCGGTCGCCCTTCACGTCACAACTTGATGTCGCCGCCCGGATCGCCTTCCCCCAGACGCTTGCGCAAAGCCGCGCCGTCGTCTGGCGGGGCCGGCGCAAGAGCGACCGAGATGCGCAGCCACTGGCCCTCGCGCGCATCGGCCGGCAGCAGCGCGCGCGGCAGATGGAATACCTGTTCGTTGAGCACCAGACGCGCCACAAGGTCCTCCACCTCGTCGATAAACACGATGGCTTCCGTGGTTGTCATGGCATCTGGAAGACCTCCTTGCGTCCCTGCACAAACACTTCGATCGTGCCACCATCGCTCTCGATGGCTATCGGTCCATCGATGTCTGTGCGGAACACGCGCGTGCCCATGCGCGCAAGACGTCCCAGCGTCTGGGCGTCGGGGTGGTGGTATTCGTTGCCCGCGCCGACACTCACCACCGCGATCAGAGGCTGCACAGCCTGCAGAAACCTGGGTGTCGACGAATAGCGGCTGCCGTGGTGGGCCACTTTCAGAACTGCGGCGCGAAGGTTGGCATGGCTGTCGAGGAGCCATCGTTCCGTCTGCGCCTCCGCGTCGGCTGCGAACAGAACCCCGACTTTGCCAAAATCGATCCGCGACACCACGCTGTTGGCGTTGACGTCCGAGCGCGCGTTCGCAATAGGCGGCTCGGGCGGGCCCAGCAGGGTCAACCGCGCACCTTCGCCCAGGTCGATGGTGCGCCCACGCTCCGCCTGCCGAATCGGGACGTGCTGCCTGTCGAGGAGGGTGAGCAGTCGCTGGTATTCCTGGCTTTCGTGCGGATAGGGCGCGTCGAGGAACATGCGTGTGCCATGCTTGTCGACAACCGCGCGCAGGCCACCCACGTGATCCGCGTGACGGTGGGTGAGGAACACTAAGTCCAACGCCCCGATCCCGTGGCCATCCAGAAACGCGACCACCGTGTCCCCGGCTTCCACTAGGCCGCCGTCGATGAGCACCGTCTTGCCAGCCGATGACGTGACCAGCGCAGCATCGCCCTGTCCCACGTCCAGGAAGTCCACCCGCAGTCGCCCTGTCGGCTTCGGCCCTTGGGCAGCCGCGCCTCGGCACCCTGCCAGCCATGCCAGTGTCAGCCAGGCCGCCAGTGCCAGCCAAGGGGAGGGCCCGGACCCAAGGCGGCGATGGGTGAACATCTACCCAGGCTAACCTTGCGGCGATGACACAGGCAAGAAATGGAGTGACGGGCATGTCTTCCTTTTCGGCTAGGTCCGCGAAAAGGTGCGCGCGTCTCCACGCTTTTTGGGGCGCCGTTTGCACCTTAAGGCAAGCGCTCAGTTACCTCCGTGATCCCGCGGCAAGCGCAGCGACGCCGCGGGGCGCCTAGCCGGAAGCCGTTTTCCAAAGCGAAGCTGCTCCTCCGGCAAGGCAGTGAAGGGTGGCCGTGGCCGTGGACGTGGTCGTGACCGTGGCCGTGGCCAGACATTCTGGACGCGCCGGCCTCAGAAGATCAGCTAGCCGCCGTCGGTTGGAAGACCAAGGACGTAGGCCGCCCGTGGAGTTAGCCTGCTGACCGGGACGAGGTGCGCGTTCAGACCGCGTGGGCGTGGGCGACGCAAGCACTAGAAGAAGACCAGGATGCGACAACCGGACGGACATCCGTTGGGCCCCGTGATACCGGGGTCGTTGATGCCGTCGTCACAATCCTCACCCTGATCCGCTTGCACGATCCCGTCGCCGCAGTACCCGGTCACGAGCTTGCAGCCTGGGCCGCACTGGCCATATCCACCCAAGTTCTTGCCGTCGTCGCACTCTTCCCCGAGCTCCACGATCCCGTCACCGCAAATGGGCGTGCAATCGCTGGGAGCCGCGTTGAAACCGCTCAGGGTCAGCTTGTACGACGAACCGGTGGTCTGACGTTCCGCCTGGAAAACCGCGATTTCGTAGACCTGACCGTTCTGCAGTCCAAGGGTGGTGGACTGTTTTGTCGCGGCAGGCGGCGGACTGATGGGATAGGTTGGGGTGATCGTCGTGGTGCCGTTGCCGTTCGCGCCGATCACGATACTGCCATCGACGGGAGTGTGAACACCGCCTAGATCGACGGCAAGTTTTCGGTTGATGAAGACCCACACATCGTCGTCACCGACGAAGTCGAGGGTGTACGTCTTGGTCTTGTCATAGAGGAACCAATAGTGGACTTCGCTGGTGAAACTGAAGTTGTGCAGACGCTTGTTTCCGCTGGCATCGAGGTCGTAGGGCCAACTCGCCGTCGCATCGTAGTAGGGTGGGATCTGTGCGGCTTGCAGCTCGGAGGCAGGGGTGAAAGTGTCGCCGTCCACCGGGAAGAACAGTGGATTGCCGTCGGCCTTAGAGACGATGAAGGTGGCGCTGTAGGAGCCGTTGTTGGTGTAGCAGTTGAGCAATGTCTCCCCGGCCGCCAGTTTCTTGGAACAGTCGTCGGTTCCGTTCGCGTACTTGGATGTACAGGGAATGGGGTTGCCGCTCGCGTCCGTCTGCTCCGCTCCGACGTTGCCACAATAGTAGGCTATTTCGGTGGTGTTCCACTGTTCGCCGTTGGCCCCGTACCGGTTGACGTAGGCGCCCTGGCCATTGTTCCAAAGGGTCATCTTGGACGCGGTCGTGTGGTTGACCCCGGACACGTCTCGATACCATTCGGCGAACGAGGCGGCACTCGCCACATGGGAGTTACCGCCGATACCGGTGTACACGGGCTTGCCGTCGGCATCGAGAGTCGCGTTCACCATGCCCGGAAAGGCAGCGTATGAACCGGTGGTCCCGCTCTCGAAATCCGTGGGATTGTGAAATCTGAAGTCGCGATACACCACCGGAACCATCATCGTGTTGCCGAGAGCCGGCTGCGTGCAGGTGAACCCCTTCTCGATCTTGCAGTCTTTGGAGCAGCCGTCGCCGTCCACGTTGTTGCCATCGTCACACTCTTCGCCAAGGACGATGCCGTCGCCGCACCTGGATGTGCACGAGCCGCTCTTGCAGTTGGGCTCGTTCTGGCAATCCGACGAGCAGCCATCGAAAGGCATGGCGTTGCCGTCGTCGCAACCCTCCGCCCCTTCGACTTTGTTGTCGCCACAGGTGGTGTGGGTGCAAACGCTTGGGCTGCCGCTGCACTTGTAGCCAATCTCGACCTTGCAGGTGGGCGAGCAGCCGTCGCCGGCAACCGTGTTCCCGTCATCGCACAGCTCCGGCGGGACAAGGACGCGGTCGCCGCAGTGGGCTATGGGGTGGCATAACTGTCCGGCGGGGATGCAGGAGTAGCCCGGCTCTACCCGCAGGCAGTTGGCGGAACAACCATCGCCCGATACGCGGTTGCCATCGTCGCAGGCCTCGTCTTTGGTCAGATTGCCATCACCACAGCCTGGTGGAGCCGCCATGTTCGCGGTGTAGTCGGGCTGAGTTGATTGCTCTGTGCCCAGAGAAATGCTTCCGCCGCCACTCCCGTTGCTCGCGATGCTGCCGTTTCCACCATTGGACGACGGGTTTGTGGTCGCGACTTCAGCCGACGAACAGGAAAGGGCTGGCCACGTGCTCAAGATAACGATGAGTTCTATAGGGAGATTCGATCGCATGACACACCTCTGTAAACGGCTCACTATTATAACGGACGGGCCCGCACGGATGGGCACCTCTCGTGTCGTGAAGGGTCGCATTCTAGCCGTGGAGAGCTGACGAAGCGGTGATCTGGGCCAGATTTCACAGCGAATGTCGTCGCGCGCGACTTGGTGCAAGAAACGCGCAGCGATATGCCCGCCGCCGAATGTGCGCAGTAGCCTGCGCCGCGTCGGCCCGTCGTCCACGCCCACGCGATCCGCGGGCAGGCCCGTCGGGCGGTTCTAGCCAGGATCTCGCGGAGCGCAAACAGTGCTGGCTAGCGCCGCTTGCGGGTGCGGCGCCAGATGAGGACTGCGCCCAGCAGGCCGAGCACGCTCTCGACGCCAGGGCCGCCGGCGGGGGCGCTGCCCAGATCGCAACTGCAACCGCTGTGCCCAAGCTTGACGGGCGCGACCGCGGCTCCGCCATCGCCGATGCTGCCATCTTTGCTCGCACCAGTGCTGGCATCGCGGGCCGTGGCCGTATCGAGGCCTGCGTCGGGCTTTGCGCCCGTGCTGGTCTGGCTGCCCGTGCCGGTCTGGCTGCCGGTGCCTGTTCCGCTGCCGGTTAGGACGCCGGTGCCTGTTCCGCTGCCGGTTAGGACGCTGGTGCCCGTTCCGCTGCTGGTGAGGACGCTGGTGCCTGTCCTGCTGCTGGTGGCGATGCCGGTGCCACTGCCTGTCCCTGTTGTGCTGGTGGCGATCACCGTTGTGGTTCCGATGGGCGAGGTGCTGGTTGCCGTGCCGGTCGCACTCGTCGCTGTGGTGATCGCCGTCCGCGTGGCGGTGGTGACGCTCCCGGTACTTGTTACTGTGCCGGTCCTGGTGGTCCCGGTCCCGGTGCCCGTTCCAATGATTGTGATGGGCGGGGCCAGGGTGCCGGTGGTCGTTCCGGTCGTCGTCCGCAAACTGGTGAGCGTATTCGTGTTGGGCGCCGTGCAATAGTCCAGGCAGGAGCCGACGCCGTTGCAGGTTCCGCAGGTTCCGCAGGATGTACCCGCTGGGAAGACACAGGCGCCGATGCCGTCGCAGGTGGACTGGCAGGGCGGGGTGCCCTTGCTGCACTCGTTCTCAGGGTCGGTTCCGATGGGGATGGGGCTGCAGGCACCGAGCTTGCCCGCAAGTTTGCAGGAAACGCAGACCCCGGAGCAGGCGCCGTCGCAGCACACCCCGTCGATGCAGAATCCGCTCGCGCACGCGACAGCACTGGAGCAGGCCGTCCCGTTGGCAGCCAAGCAGGCACCGGTGGCGTCGCACGCCTGGCCGCCCGAGCAGCTACCTGCCACCTGGGTTCCCGGGGCCGCCAGCACGCAGGTGCCGACTTTGCCCGGGACGTTGCACGACTTGCACGGTCCCGAGCACGAAGCCGACTCACAGCACACGCCGTCCACGCAATCGCCCGAGGAGCAGAGGCTGGCAGTCGCGGCGGTGCATCCCGTGCCGTTGCTCCGGTTGGTCACGCTGTACTCCCAGGTCTCGTCAGTTGCGAAGCCGTTCGGCGTGCCACCGAACAACACCACAACATCCCGCTGGTTGTCGAAGGCCATGACCGCATACGGGCGATCGGAGGGCTCGCCGGACGGCGGTCGCGCATACCAGGTCGGGCCGCTGCTATCCAACTCCCAGGTGGACATGCTGGCGGTGCTGCTCATCATGGGCATGCCGAGTAGCACTACGCGGCGCCGGATCGAATCGTAGCTCACTATCCCGTCGGAGAGCCCCCCGCCCAGCGCTTCCCCGGTCACCCTCTGTGACCATGCACCGCCCGCCGGATCCCACTCCCAGTAGTCACCCGCGGAGGCGCCGTAGCCGTAGCCGTAGCTGTAGTAGCCGCTTGAGGGCTGGAACAGGGCCAACTTTCCGCGCCCCTCATCGAAGACCATGGCTGGGTAACTCCCGCCGGGAGGCATGGAAACCGGGAGCGTGGGCGTGCGATTGGTCCAGGTGCTGCTGGCACCGTCCCATTCCCATACATCGGTCTTGTTCGGGTCCGTGTATGCCCCGGCATCCGGGTAGTAGTAAGGGGGATAGACAATATAGCCGCTACTGTTGTCGTACCCGGCGTAGAGAATAATCTTCTTTCTCGCGCTATCCGTGACCATCCCGTGCCCGCTTCGCTTCGAGGGGGACAAGGCCGGGGAAAGCTGGGTCCACTTGCGGGTGCCGGTGTTCCACTCCCAGGTGTCGGCAAGAACGTCGGTGACGCCGTACATCGGTGAAATCCCGGACGTGCCGCCGAAGAGGATCAACGACTTGCGGGCGGGATCGTAGGCCAACGCCGCGTCCATACGCGCCGCGGGCTTCACATCCACCGTGCACTGGACCCACTTGGCGCCGTCCCACTCCCACAGGTCATCGCGGAGGGCGCCGGTGTCGTCCTGCCCGCCGTACACATAGACCTTGCCGGTAGCCGGGTCCGCAGCCATGGCGTGCGATGAGCGCGGTCCCGGCGAGTTGCCGGGCGCCGAGCGATCCACCCAGGTGGTCGTCGCGGGATTCAGTTCCCAGACCTCCCGGGTCGCGCCGGATGAACCGGACGAGGAAATCGGGAAACCGGGGGGTAGTATCGGTATCGGTCCACCGTAGCTTCCCCCCATTCCACCGTAGCTTCCCGGGTCGTTCAGATCTCCAGCGACTAGATACATCCGGCTGGTCGACGTGCTGAACACCAGCGGCGACCACTGCCTTGGCGTTGGCCAGATCGCGCCGCTTGGGGGCTGGTTCCCGGTCCAAGTGCCGGCCGTAAGATCCCAGTACCAGACATCGTTCAGGCTGTAGCCGGTTGTCATGTCGTAGCCACCGAAGAGCACGGCCTGGCCCTTGACGCTATCGATGGCCATGCCGTGCCCGAAGCGCGGGCTGGGTTTGTCTCCCGTGCCGGTGCGTTCCGTCCAGGTGCCGGCTGCGCTATCCCATTCCCAGCTGTCCTGCACGGGCGTGCCGCCTGCGTCGGCCGAGGTGACCTCCATCCCGCCGAACAGGTAGGCATGCGCGGTCTGACTGGAGTATGCGAAGCCGAAATCGATACGTGCCGAGGGTGCGCTGGCTGTGGTGAGCTGGGTCCAGGTGGCCGTGGCGCCGTCGTATTCCCAGGTGTCGTTGAAGGCCACGCTGACCGTCATGGTGTCCCCGCCGATCAGGCTGCGGCCTCCGCCGAACAACACGATCTTGCCGGCCTTGCTATCGAAGACCATGCCGTGCTGACTGCGCGCGCTGGGCTTGGCGCCTGGGCCTGTCTTGTCCGTCCACGCGCCCGTTGTCGGATCCCACTCCCAGGTATCCTGGTAGTCGTAGCCGCTGCCCGCACGGCCACCGAACAGAACGAACTTGCTACGAAGCGAATCGTACACCATCGCTGCTCCGGTGCGAGCCGCGGGCTTGGCGCCGGCGATGGTGCGTGCCGTCCATGCGCCCAGGGCCGGACTCCACTCCCAGGTGTCCTGCTGCGGGTTCAGCGACCCGTCAGAAGCAATCACCAGCCCGCCGAACATCACGACCACCTGGCGGGTTTCGTCGAACGCCAGGGCGTGAGCATATCGTTTGTCGGGGAGGTTGCTGGCGCCCACGCGCTTCCAGGTGGCAGACTCCGTGGCGGGCAAGACTCCGAGGGCCGCTCTGGCTGACTCGGTCGTTTCATTCGCCTGGTTCAGGCAGGCAGTGCAAAGAAGCAGGGCGAGGACTCCGCAGCGATTCTTCATCGTGATCCTCCTGGGCATGGGCTGAGACAAGCGGCCAGCATAACACACGCCGGCTTAGGCGGTCAGAATCAAGCAACAGGTATGCCAAGGGGAGATGGCCATCTACGCGGAGTTGGCGATGCGTGACCGGTGAAACAAGTGCAGCGCACGACATGATTGTCGCAGGTTGGTCGTCATAGGGCGCCCGACTCGCAGGGGCGAGCTGACTCCCTCGGACGAGGATTTTCAAGAACACATCAAGCTGGCATCTCGCCTCACGATGCCTGCAGAGAAAACACGCCAGGTTGGGCGCATTTAGGGAAAAAGCGACTGAATCGCGGGAGGGATCAACCGCCGACCACCTTGAGCATCACCACCCCGTGCGACGGAACCGTGGCCGTGTACTGAGTGGCGGTCGGACCGAGATCGGTATGGGACCAAAGGTCGCGAACGGTCGCGGATGCGGAGGTGATGCCGAGGCTGGACCAGGTCACGGTGATGTCGGCACTAGCTCCCGTCCGATTGAACAAGACCACGGCATAGGTCTGGTTGCCGGAGAGCTTCTTCGACCAGACTTCGAGCGTTGTGCTTGTGCTGATCGGCTTGCCCTGGGC
>PMBY01000045.1 GCA_003153875.1 Myxococcales bacterium
GCAGCCGGAGTCTTGACCGGTTCGGCCCGATTGGCCAAGGAGGCCGAGGACGAGGCCGCGCTGACGGCGGGAGCCCAGGAGATAGCGCGCAAACAAGAGGAGCGCGTGCGCCGTCACAAGGCCCTGCAGCGGCAGATCGTCGAGCTGCGCGAGCAATTCCAAGTCGAGGACGCAGCGCTTGCGCGGGACATCCAGCAGTCGATTCGCTCGCGCGATGGCTTGGCCGCTGAACGGGCCGCCATGGCCGAGAGCCGTTATGCATTCAAGCCGCGCAGCGGACGGTCAAGGAAGGACGGGCGCCGATGAACCCTGACGTCGCACGAAGGCAGAAGCCAATACCCACGCCGGCCCCGGTTCAGTGGGAGTTGCGCCTCTATGTTGCCGGTACCACGCAGAAGAGCGTGACGGCGTTCGCCAACCTCAAGCGGATCTGCGAGGAACATCTGAAAGGCAAGTACCGCATCGAGGTGATCGACCTGCTCAAGAACCCGCTGCTTGCGCGCGGCGACCAGATCTTTGCGATACCCACCCTGGTGCGCAAGCTGCCCACGCCGTTGAAGAAGATTATTGGGGATCTCTCGAACGAAGCACGGGTGCTGGTTGGTCTCGACATTCGAGCGGTAGGTGAGGAACGATCGTGAGTGGCCGCGCATCCAACACCAAACGTCACAAGCACGCGCACAAGGCCGCGCGACCCGCGGATTTCTCCATGGCGTCAATTCCGAGAAACAACAGCGACGACGCCAGTCGCGGCCTGGAGAAGGCCGCCCTGGCCGAGCGGCCGCAACGGTACCTCCTCCGGCTATACGTCACTGGCTCGACGCCTGCCTCGGCGCGGGCCATAGAGCGAGTCAGCAAGATCTGCGAGGAACGCCTGCATGGGCGCTATGAGCTTGAGGTCATCGACGTCTACCAGAAGCCCGCTCTGGCCAAGGACGAGCAGATCATTGCGACGCCGACCCTGGTCCGGGTTCTCCCCGCACCATTGCGGCGCTTCATTGGCGATCTGTCGAAGGTAGACGGGATCCTGTTCGGAATCGACCTGCGCGAGAAGACCTGATGGCCGGCAACTCGTCCAAGGACCTCCGCTCCGAGGCTGAGCGACTGAGATCTGAGGTGGAGGAACTTCGGCTGCGGCTGGAAGAAGCCGAGCAAGCCCTCGAAGCTATCCGCACTGGCCAGGTAGAGTCGCTCGTCGTGGAAGGCCCGAATGGCCCCCGCATCTTCTCGCTGGAGGGCGCAGACCATTCCTACCGGGTGCTGGTCGAGGCGATGAACGAAGGGGCCGCCACTCTCAGCGAAGACGGGACGATTTTTTACTGCAACGCCCGCTTCGCCCAGATGCTCGGCGCTGAGATCGAGCGCGTGATGGGGGGCATGATCGCCTGGTTCTTGCCCGAGCGTTCGCGAAACGGCTTCGAGGCTTTGCTGCGCGCGGCGGACGGACACGAAAGCCGAGGTGAGCTGGAGTTGCTCGGCCACAATGGCCAGGTCGTTCCCGCTTACTTGTCGGTCAGCGTGATCTCTGACGGTGAAAGCCACCGCTTCTGTCTCGTCGCGACGGATCTCCGCACGCAAAAGCGTAGCGACGAGATCGTGGCGGCCGAGAGATTGGCCCGCTCCGTACTCGATCAGGCAGCCGAAGCCATCATCGTATGTGACGAGCAAGGACGGGTGATCCGTGCCAGCAGAGCGGCCTCGGATCTCTGTGGCCGCAATCCGCTGCTGCGATCCTTTGACGAGGTCTTCACTCTCGACTTTTCCGCGGCCCAGGGCGCTGGCACGGGCCCGCACAATGTCCGTCCCGGCCGGCTGGCAGCCGAGGTGCTGAACGGGAAGGTGCTGTGGGCGGCCCCGGCCAATTTCCGCCGACCTGACGGTTCACAGGCCGACGTCCTGGTGAGCGCCACGCCTTTGCGCGGGGCGGAGGACAAGACGATCGGCTGCGTGGTCAATCTGGTGGAAATCACGGATCTGACCCGCGCCCAGCAGGCCCTTGCGGAATCCGAAGCGCGGTTCCGGTCCGTGCTGGATGAATCCCGCGACGTCATCTATCGGCTGAATGTGCAAACCGGCCGTTACGAGTACATCAGCCCGGCAGCCGAAGCGGTAGTTGGCTTTTCAGTCGATGAACTGATGGCGATGGATGACGAGGCATGGTTGGCGACGATTCACCCTGACGATGCCCCGGCCATGCAAGCGGCAGGGACGCGCTTGCAGGCCACTGGCAAGGCCGATCTGGAGTACCGCCAGCGAACGAGGAATGGCGAGTACCGTTGGATTTCCAACCACATGTCCCTGATCAAAGACAGCCTGGGCCGGCCGCACTATCGCAACGGCAACATTCGCGACATCACCGAGCGGAAGCAGGCGGACGACAAGTTGCGGGCCAGTAATCTCGAACTTGCCGAAGCCGACCGGCGCAAGAACGACTTTATGGCGGTGCTCTCGCATGAGCTGCGCAATCCCCTGGCTCCCATCAGGAACAGCACCTACATCCTCGAACGTGCTGTGCCCGGTGGAGAGCAAGCCAGACGGGCCGTGGCGGTGATTGAGCGCCAGGCCGGGCAGCTGGCCCGACTGGTGGATGACCTTCTCGACGTGACCCGGATCACGCGAAACAAGATCCAGCTCCAGCGCGAGACGATTGAACTCAACGATCTTGCACAACACACCATCGAGGATCAGCGCTCGCTCTTCGACAGGGCCGAGGTGCGCCTCGAATTCAATCCCGCCGTGGCGCCCGTGTTCGTCGATGTCGACAGGAACCGTGTGGCGCAAATCATCGGCAACCTGTTGCAAAACGCGGCCAAATTCACTGGCCGGGGTGGTGCCACGCGGATCACCATCACCACGGAAGCGGCGGAGAAACGAGCGGTGATCCGGATAGCGGACACGGGAGTGGGGATGACGCCCGAGATGCTTTCGCGCCTGTTCCAGCCCTTCAGTCAGGCGGATTCCACGCTCGACCGCAGCAAGGGCGGCTTGGGCCTTGGACTGGCGCTGGCAAAAGGGTTGGCCGAACTGCACGGAGGGGACGTCACCGCCAACAGTGCGGGACTCGGCCAGGGGGCCGAGTTTGTGGTGCGGCTTCCCTTGGCGATGGAGAAGCCCGCAGCGCCGCAACCGGGTGCAAGCGCCACGAAAAGCCGTCGACGGGTCCTGGTCATCGAAGACAACATCGACGCGGCCGACAGCCTGCGTGACGTGCTGGCGTTCGGCGAGCACGAAATCGAGGTGGCCTACAATGGCCCTGACGGAATTGCCAAAGCACGGAAATTCCGTCCCGAGGTCGTGTTGTGTGACATTGGGCTGCCCGGCATGGATGGTTACGAGGTCGCGCGAGCGTTTCGTGCCGACGCCACGCTCAACGGTGCCTTCCTGGTAGCCTTGACTGGCTACGCCCTGCCCGAAGACCTGGAACGGGCACAGGCGGCAGGGTTCGCAAGGCACCTCGCGAAGCCGCCCAGCCTGGAGAAACTGGGAGAGATCCTCGCCGAGGTGCCGTGAGGATTCTTGACCGCTCGTCCACCTCTGGTCCGTTGGCTGCTACGCAACCGCAGGATCCGGTCGGGTCCCCGGCAGCAGACAGCGACGCGGGCCTGGGCGGCCTCGAAAGCGCAAACCCATCGCGGATCTGGTGGTCAATCCTCGCCGAGGTGCCATGACCCTACGCTAGTATGCGACCGATGGTCGACCAGCATGTTTGAGGTGCATTCATGAGTCGTCAGCCAGAGAAGAATCCTGCGAACGACGGAACGTCCAAGGGCGGGCCGGGAGCCGCCCTGGTCGTTGGTTTGGGGGCATCGGCCGGCGGGCTCGAACCGCTGCAGGAGTTCCTCGAACACGTCCCGGCGGCAAGCGGCCTTGTCTTTGTGGTGATACAGCACCTCGAACCCCACCACCCCAGCATGCTGGCTGAGTTGCTTGCTCGGCACACGGCTATGCCCGTGCTGCAGGCTAGCGACGGACTGGCTCCCCAGCCTGACCACGTCTACGTCATCGCGCCGGGCACCCTGTTGACCATCGACAAGAGCATCTTCCATGTCGTCGCGTACGAGGGGCCGTCTAGCTCGCTCATCGACGCATTCTTGCACTCGCTCGCCGAGGACCAGGGTGAGCAGGCCGTCGCGGCCCTCTTTTCCGGCGCCGGCCACGACGGCACGGTCGGTCTCCGGGCGATCAAGGAGCACGGAGGGCTCACCTTGGCACAGCCGCCTGAGACCGCCACGCACGACTGCATGCTCCAGAGCGCCATCGGGGCAGGATTGGTCGATCACGTCGTCCCGGTGGCGCAGATGCCCGCCATCATCGCCGAGCACGCGGGGCACCTCACCAGATTCGTTGGTGCTGACGCTGCCGAGAACCTCGACGAGCAGCTTGCCGCTCACCTCGGCAAGATCTGTGCGCTCATTTATCAGCGCACCGGGCACGATTTCAGCCGCTACAAAGAGGGAACGCTTCTGCGTCGCATCCGGCGCCGGCTGCAGGTTCACCGCCTGGCGTCGGTCGGGGACTATCTGGAGCTTCTGGAAAAGGACCCTGCGGAAGCGGAAGGCTTGCTCAAGGATCTCTTGATCGGCGTG
>PMBY01000348.1 GCA_003153875.1 Myxococcales bacterium
AGGGGCCAGTTGGCAGCAAGGTCTGCGCCGCGGTCGCCTTGGTTGGCGATGGCCTGCCCTGCGGCACCCTTACCGACGACACCCGCGCCGACTGTCTGGCGGGCGAGTGCTACAGCGCGACCGGCCTGGCCCAGGTGACTGAGCTCGGCACGTGCAAGAAGCAGGCGGCCGACGGCAGCCCTTGCGACACTACGCTGGGACCGACTTGCTACACCGGTGCGCGCTGTGTGACCGCAGCCGGCAGCTCTGCCGGCGTATGTACCATCCCCGACGTGGCCTCCTGCCAGTAGACCCCGCGGTCGCGCGCGGCACCCCGGTGGCGCGGAATGATCCTAGGCAATATTGAATTCCCCTTCGTGCGACGCCCCTGGCTCGTTTGCCGTGCCCTGCACCCGAGCGAGACTGATTGAGCTAGGTCGATGGCCGCCCTGCACCGCCCATGCGTCGGTGCAGGGGCCTGGTGGTGTTTGCCGCATTCCTGAGCATGTCGCTGGCACATGTTCAGCCGGGAACCCCATCGTCTTCACGTCGGCGAGTAGTTCCCCGGTGTCAAGCGTTTCGGGCGTGAACCAATCGAGATCTTGAGACTTGCGATGTCCGATCTGGAGCGCGAGCGCTCCCGTACGTACCGATCACTCGCTACTTCCGCGACGTGAAGGAAGATGCGAGGGACGGTCGCATGCCGCGACGGCAACCAAGATCCGAGCTTATCGGCTGCGGCTCCCGTGCCGAAAGAGGCACCAAGGAGACCCTCAAGATGAGTGATCCAGTAGCCGCCGTATCCCAAACCCAGCCTGCGACTCAACCCGCAGACGTGCGCCCAAGGGCGCCCGCAACCCCACCGCAGTCCGTTCCCACGGATACGGTTCAGCTGAGCAGTGCTGCCCAGGCGGCCTTGCAGGAGGCGCTGGAAACTCCCGCCCAGACCGCCAAAGAAGCCAGCACCGGTGACCCTCAAGCCAGGAGGCTGCTCGCCAGGGAGGCCGCTGCCAAGGCGGAAGCGAAGCCGACAGAAACGCCTCACACCACGCACGTCGTGGCGTGACGCGGACGCCATTTCGGTCTGAAACGGTGGTCGTGACTGCGTTTGTGTCCGCCTCACGCTCGCTCGGTTCTTCGTGAACACGTGGGCCTGATTGGGCAACCGCGGCAGATAGTTCGGCAATCGTGTTTGCCGCTTTCCGGCCCTGGACGAACATGCAAACGCAGCATGAAGACCATCTTCATNNTATTCCATTGCCTGCCTGGTCGGTTGCTGAACAGCTCATGAAAACTCTGGCACCTACCCCGGGGAGCACCTACCCCGGGGAGCGCTTGAGTTCTGCCTGACGGTAGTCGATTGTTGTCCGATGGTTGGCACGCATCGCCTCGCGCCTGCGGTCGGCGTTGTCTTGCTTGGGGTCACGCTGGCCGGCTGTGTACCGATGTTCGGCCCTTCACCCGAGCGCCTGTCCTGTCTCAACTACTGCGCCGACGACAAGGACGCGTGCATGCTTAGTGCCCGCAACGCCAACGAAGTCCATTGGTGTGACAACCGGAATGCGGGTTGCGTGCGGGGATGCCCGCGGTGAGAGTTTCGGCAATCCGCTGGCGGCTGGCCGTGCTGGCGCTGGCGTGCACTGGACTGGGCTGCCTGGTTCCGTACCGGCCGCCCACCTACGAGCAGCCGCACGCGGTGCTAAAGTACCGACGGGCGTACCTCATGCAGGCTGGCGCTTCGTTGTCGGAGGTTCTGAGCGTGGATGGATATGCCGCGCTCAACCTGACGGTACCGTCGCAGACGGCCGCAACCGCGCGCACGGACGCGGTTATGGTGCATCCCCAGCCCGCGACCCTGCGGGTCGACAGCACGTTCTTTCACAACCAGACGCGGTCCGTGGAGGAGCGCTACACCGAGCAGGTGCCCTACACGGCCAGCGAGTCGTACAGTTGCGGGTCAGGATACGGCACGAGCTACAGCTGCCGGACCTGCACGCGCACGGTGACGCACTACCGCAGCGAGACCCGCTATCGCACGGTGATGCGGACCGAGCGGGTCGTCGATGCTGCCTGCCACAACGAATTGGCGCTTACGCCTGCCCGTGATGGTGTCTACCTGCTGGAACTCGATTTCCAGGGCCACAGGGCCTGCCGCCTGTCGTGCTACCAGCAGATTCACGCCGCCGACGGCAGCTTCCGGAATAGCCGCTGCCCGCTGACCTTGCCCAAGGAGTGACCGCGCTTCGTATGACTCGACCGTCTGTACGGCGCCTCCAACATGGTGGCGCTCATGAAAACTCTGGCACCTACCGCGGGGCGCGCACCTACCGCGGGGCGCGCACCTACCGCGGGGCGCGCACCTACCCCGCGGGCCGCTTTATCGATGGCACCTACCCCGAGCGAGACGCCGTCCACCTTTCAACGGAGGTGTCAGATATCGAACAGGCCGCGCACATTAGCCCCATTTCCCGCAGGGCCGCGGGACAGGTGCAGGCGATCTCGCACGACGCCGCAGCCGTCGCGGGCACGATCCGATCTCAGCAAGAGGATGGCCGCTTTTGATCCTGGCCCCGAATGTGCAAAGGTCCCTCGAGTATGAAACAGCTCAACGCAGTGGCGATCGCGGCCGTGGCAGCCATCCTCGTGGTGACGTTCGGGTCTGGATGTTCGCCGCAGGTCAAGATCGATATCGGGCGGCTAGTTGTCGCTCACCAAGATGCGTCGTGGATGGATTGGTCCATCGACGACACCACTCTCTATTGGAAAGCGCCCAACGAGACGAGCCAGTATACCCTCCATGCGGTTGACGTTCAGACGGGTGCCGTCCATTCCGTCATCGACGGGCACGACGACGCAGATTCGCCCACGCTGGCGGCCGGGGACAGCATGCTTTTCTTCATGGCAGGCCGGACCGATGCCGGCAGCCTGCTTTTCCAAGCACCGCTGGCACACGGTCGAGCAGGACCGGCGGTCCCAATCGCGACGAACGTCTGGCGCTACGTGGTTTCTCTCGATGGTACTCGCGTGGCCCTGGTCCAGGCGGGCACCGGAGAGCTGTCGACGATCGACGTCGCCACGGGAATGCGCCAGACATTCGGCCCGGGCGAACCAACGGCGTTTTCTCCTGACGGAACGCGCCTCTTGGGCGTCACGACCGCGAACGGAGCGTCCGCCTGCTTCCTAGCCGACCCAGTCACCGGCGCCAGCGAGCCACTCGCCATTCCAGGTAATCGCACGGTCACCGTCCTCAGTTGGGAAGGAGGCTCGCCACGGCGGGTGCTTCCGTATGAGCAAAGCACAATCGTCGATGTGATGACAGGGCAGACCCAGCAGCTTCCAAACGGCTTCTGGAGACTCCAGGCCCTCTCGGGGGATCCTGCCGAACCGAGCGAGGGCTATTTCTGGGCTGGGCAGTGCCTTGAGTCTCAGGTTGACGAGGTAGGCGAAGCGCTCTGTGTGACGAACCAGGGGCTGCTCTATCGGGTGGACCTGAATACCGGCAGAAGCGACGTCGTTGCCGAGGCCTACGGAGGCCTGCCGGTGGACTTTGCCGTGAGCCAAGACGGACGGCTACTCGCGACGAGGATCGATCTGGACCGAGTCGAGAACCCCTCCATCTACGTCAAGACACTCTCGCCCCCACCATAGACACAGCGCCGGGCGGTGCCCCCCGGCGGTGCCAGCGTTTTGCTGGAGCGTACTGCTGGAGCTTGCCTGAATCCACGACGGATGGTGCCGGCGACCACCGTTGATGGAGGTTGTGGCTGGCGGAAGTGACGGCCGAGACGGACGCGGCAGGCGTAGGACGGCCGTCGTTGCTCTGGGGAAGACGGAGATCGGGCCCGGCCCCCGGGCGGTGCCAGCGTTTTGCTGGAGCGTGCCTGCTTGGCGATGTTGGCGTTCACGAACTGCATGAACTTTGCGAGCTGGCCGGCGCTGGACGGCGACAGAAGAAAATGGGCATGGGTCGAGACGAGGACGAAGGCATGGATGGCCATGCCGGACAGGCCTTGGGCTTTGCTGATGAGCTGCTACTCAGTCGATTCTGCAATTGCCGGGCAGCGTGGGACAGTTGGCGCCGCAGGGGCAGGTCTGCGCCCCGTAGCAGTAACGGCCAGTCGAGCAATCCCCGATCGTGTAGCACTGGTTGCTGCTAGGTGCTGTCATGCAGCGACCCTTGACGAAAACGCCGGCGCCCACGCAGTGCTCACCGTCTGCACAATCCCCTTGTGCGTAACAGCAGGGCTCGCCCACGCGTTCGCACGTGCCGGGTTGGTTCGCTGCGGAACAATCAGCGTCGCAGGCGCAGGTCACCGCCGAACGGCACAGCCCATCTTGCGGACAATCGACGTCGTTGTAGCAGCCGCTGTCTATTGGTGTTGGCGCGCACCTGCCGAGTTTGGAGCTCAACTGGTCTGTGTTCCCTGCGCACGAATAGCCTGACGGGCAGGATCGATCGATACCGCAACACCCGCCGGGCACGGCGCTGCCGCCGGTGGACGTGCCAGCGCCACCCGTCGTCCCGCCAGTTGCGCCGCCGGTTGAGGTCGTGGTGCCGCCAGTCCGGGTCGTACCGCCGGTTGGAGTCGTGGTGCCGCCGGTCCAGGTCGTACCGCCGGTCGGAGTCGAGCCGCCAGTCGGGGTCGCGCCGCCGGTCGGGGTCGTGCCGCCGGTTGCGCTCACGCCGCCGGTACCCGACACGCCGCCCGTGCTGCTCACCCCGCCCGTGGGCGTCAGCCCACCGGTGCTGATGACGCCCCCGGTGTTAGGCAACCCACCAGTGGCGGTCACTGTACCGCCTGTCTGCGTCGCGGTGGTTCCGCCGGAGGGCGAGCCGCCGGACGGCGTGGTGCTGCTTTGTCCACCGCCCGAGGCGCCGCATCCAAGGAACAACACTCCAACGCTGCTGGCAAACAAGAGTGACGCCCAAAGTCCACTTTTCCCATGTGTGTGCTCTTGTTGCATGCTCTTCTCCCTGTGATGAAACCGAATGTCGTGGTCTCAAGGATTCAGTGGCACTGACCGTCAAAATGGCTCACCCCTCTTTTCGCGCGAGAACGACGCGTTGACGGGGGGTGTGGTGCCTGAGCTTTTTCGGAGGTGCGAGCGCCAGTTGCTCATGAAAACACTGGCACCTACCCCGCGGCGCTCATGAAAACTCTGGCACCTNNGGCACCTACCCCGCGGACCGTTGCTCATGAAGACTCTGGCACCTACCCCGCGAGTGGCCTACCCCCGATTGCCCCCGTCAGAAACATCGCACGTCCCGAAGAAGGCAAAAGGCTCAGGGGCGTAATCGCAGCGTGAAATGGTGACGCCCTTGCAGCTGCATACAGCACGGTAGCAGGCATCCTGGTCACTCGATCCACAGACAGGTTTTGCGTCAGCCCCACAACCGGGCGACTGGTAACGAAGCACCTGGCCTGCCGGGCAGGGACCACCGTCGTAGGTGCCCCCTTCGTCCGGCCCATCCAGAGACACAATGTCGAGTGCGAGATCTGCTGGCCGATCAGCGACGCCGTCGATCACGCTGTCGATCTCGAGGTCACCGCCGCGGTCCATTGTGACATCCAGGGGGGCGGCTTGATCTATTCCGCCATCGATGACAGCTGGCTGCGTGCATTGGCTATCGACAAAGGTGCCAGGGCCCAGCTGGCAAACGGGAACACTCGGACACTGCCAATACAGTCCCGTCGATCCATTGACCGTCGCGCTTGCGCAGACACACGACCAAACGGGCATGATCGCCCAAAGGCCCAGTCCACTGTTGCAGGACCGGCACACCGATTGCCCTCCGCAGGGATGCTCGTCAAGAGTACAGGCCGTATAAACTGGCGGCCACGATGGACCTATGCACTCCCCGCCATCTGTAAGCGTCCATTTTGCGGCCGAGTCTACTCCCACATCCCCGGTGGGTGGTCGTTCGTAATCGGAGCCGTCGGTAAGCCTCCGGTCTTCACCCGAGTCTACTGGCATCGGGCGTGAGTCAGAACCGCAGGCCGCGAGGGTAATCGAAAGGAGGATGATTGGAAACGCACGAAGCTTGAGAATCATATGGAGAGCTTACTCGCTTACCGTCAAAGGCGACAGAACTCGCAGAGACCGGGTGTGATGGCCATCACACGCTGGCCGCAGTGCCACGCCGTCTTGCGCAAGCGGGTGGGTGCCTGAGTTTTCTTGGAGGACCGCGGCCTCGGGATTCGGCTGCGCGCCGAAATAGCGTTCGCGCCAAACCCAGTGCCCGAAAACCGGGTGTGGCGCCTGAGTTTTCTCGGGGGTTTTCCGGCCCCGGGGGGGCGGTGCCAGCGTTTTGCTGGAACGCTCCGAGGTCTCGCAAAACCTCTGCCTGCTTTCCTAGGGCAAGACGCATTCGGTGCCTGCGCAGATGAGGCCGTAGTCGCAGGCGACGTTCATGCACGGGCAGCCTAGCGAACCTGGAGTGCAAACAGTTACGGTACTGTCGAAGCCGCTGTCCTTGGGCGAGGTTGTGCTGCCATCGCATGCGAAGAACCCTGCGAGCGCAAGAGCAATGAACAGCTTCTTCAACAGAATCATGGTGTGCCTCCACACGGATTGCTCCGTCCATTGATGCAACTACGAGCCCCGATGCTACACTTCCGACCGGCATTGACAATCCGCCGCGCGGGATAGTTTGGGTGTGTAGGTTGATGTGGTAAGACTCGTTGTCAGCCATTTTGCGGATACGATTCGGCGAAGGCAAAATGGCGCATCTTTCGCCTATGCTCATTAGTTGACGCTGCCTTATCCCCGGTGTTCGACGGACAAACGCCGCACGGGACCGTAGCGGAGGAGGAGGCTATGAAACCTGTCATCGGAGCGTTGGCCCTCGTATTCGTGAGCGTCGCCTGCGGCGCCGCTGCGGTCAAGCGCACCTCCAGTGCACCATCCCAGCAAGCGTGCGCCTGGCCCGAATCGCTAGACGCACCAGCGGCAGCGCCCGAGAACCACCGCATTCTGTTCGAGAACGATCGTGTTCGTATGCTCGACGTTGTGGTTCCGGTAGGTGGTAGGGAACCGGTGCATGCGCACTGCTGGCCAAGCGTTCTCTACGTGCTGTTCCGAGGCAAGCTCCGGGAGCGAGACGCCACGGGGAAGGTCATCCGGGAGGTCGCCGAGACACCTCCACCGTCTGCGTTTCCCATGACCCAGTGGCTGCCAGTGAGCCCTCCGCATTCGATCGAGAACCTGGATTCTCAGCCGATTCACCTGCTACGGATCGAACTGAAGCAGTAGACTGGCCAGCCGCCGAACAAGGGTATGAAGCTGACGGAGCTTCCGGCGGCACGCTTATGAAAACTCGCGCTTATGAAAACTCTGGCACCTACCCCGGCGCGAAGGTTCCCGAGCATGCGGAATACCGTCCTGACCGACCGGCCGAGCGCTGTGGCGCCCGCGTCGACCGTCAGTCGACGAGTCTCAACCCGCCGGAGAATCTCGATGCGCTGCATCTCTTTCATGGTCAGCACCAACTTCTCGTTTGGTTCCATGGACCGCGACGCTACCGACAAAATCACTCGGCAGTTGGACTGACAGATTCACTCGGCTACCACAGGCACCTACCCCGGGCCTTCCCACTCGCAGCCGGACTCGCTAGACTCTCCGCCGCTCATGAAAACTCTGGCACCTACCCCGCGCGGGGGTATCGTCGCCCGTCATGTCGAACGGGCTCGCGTCCCACGGTGCTGTGTTGCTCGCGGGCTTTCTCATGGGGGCATGCGGCCGGGTACCACTCCTGCCCGTTTCGTCCGCGCGAGACTGCACGACGGTCGACCTGCAGACGGACAATGAGAGCTGCGGCGCTTGCGGCAATCGGTGCTCGGCGATCCTGCCGTCCACAGCGACTTGCACGGGTGGTCGCTGTCTGGTGACGTTGGCCTCGGACCAGGGCGGCGCGCTGGGGCTTGCGGTCGATGCCGAGGCCGTCTACTGGACGGGCCCGACCTCCGTGATGAAGACATCCAAAATGGGCGGCCCACCAACGACGGTCGCGGGTGGGCAGTTGGGTGGGCCGTGTGCGCTCACTCTCGACGGCAGGAACGTGTACTGGATCAACTACGGCCGCGACCAGAACGACAGCGGCGGTCTCCACGGTGCGATCATGCAGGCACCCGAGACCGGCGGCTCGGCCATCCAGCTCGCCGCGGACCAACCGCGGGCCTACACGGGCATCGCCGTGGACGCGACCAGCGTGTACTGGACGGCAAACCCATCCCTCGACTACCCGAGCGGCAGCGTGATGAAGGTCGCTATCGGCGGTGGCACGCCGATAGCGCTGGCCACGAACCAGTACGACCCCACCGGCATTGCCGTCGACTCCACGATTGCGTACTGGACCACCGAGAACTACACCCTGATGAAGGTGGCGATTGAGGGAGGCACGCCCGTGAGGGTCGGCGCCATGGGGCCTGCGCCTCTCGTTCTCCGCAATGGGTTCGTCTATTCCTTCTCAGGTGAGAACGTGGTCAAGGTGCCCGCCGAAGGCGGCGACACGACGACCCTGGCCGGGAGCCCCGGGCACACCTATCCCACAGGCATCGCCGTCGACGATACCAGCGTCTACTGGACGGAGGATGACTCGGTCTTGAAGATCTCCCTCGACGGCGACCCTCAAACCCAAATGGCCTGGCGGCAGCAGACCCCCTGGGCGATCGCGGTCGACGACACCAGCATCTACTGGACGGACGAGGCAGCGGGCACGGTGATGAAGCTGACTCCCAAGTAGCCGACGTGACCGCCGGGAGGTGCCACAGACCTGCCGGCGTCTGGAGGAGAGGTGCCAGAAACCTGTCTTGTGCGCGATCACGGGGCTCGTCCGCCGACGTTCCAGGGAGATTCCAAGAAAACGCTGGCACCGTGCCCCGGGCGACGGTGGTGAACGCCAACGCGGCTGACTTCGCTGCGATCCAGCAGGTTGAGCCATTTGCCTTCGAGCTGCCGTAGGCAGGGCGCCGTAGGCAGGCGCTCATGAAGACTCGCTCATGAAAGCTCTGGCACCTACCCCGCGCAATTTCACTCGGTCCGGCAAACTGCTCGACTCTCTCTAGACCCCTGGGATTCCAATCACCCAGAAGCAACAGGTTTCCGTGCCTCCGTCGGAGGTGAGCGAAACGCCGGCATCGTGCGCCAGGGCGATTTCCGACGGAGAAAGTGGTCCGCATGCAGAGTAAGAGACGGCCCCCTCGCCCTGGACGTGAGCGAAATCGTTCGGCGTGGGACACTGCCCCTCCGGTGTGTGGTGCCTGAGTTTTCTTGGAGGTTTTCCTGGAGTCTCCCTTGAACGTCGGTGGACGTGCCCCGCGATCGCCGTTGAGGCGGGTTGTGGCTGGCGTGAACGACAGCCAGGACGGCCATGCCGAGGGGAAAACGTCGTCGTTGGGTCTGGCAGGATGGAGATCGGGGCCGAGGAAGTCTGCAATCTTTCGTCGGGGACAAGCGCCGGGCATGGCTTCCCTTTGGCCGCTGGTCAGTGGGCTCGTCAGTGCGGCGGTGGCTGGTGCTGGTCAGGCCGGAGCATTGAATGGCAGGGCTGGCGGAAAGGCCCACGGGGGAAACATCTCCGCCAACTCGCGTGCGCGGTCGCGCAGGCGCTCGGCGCCGGCGCGGAAAGCGTCGACAAAGGTGCGATACTGGGCGCGGAACTCAAGCTCGGTCTTCTCGTCCGAAGCGTGGACGAATGGCGCGGGGCTGCGGTCGGTGGTGGCGGGACGGCTGTGCGGGTCCTGGGCCAGGATGGCAGTGACGCCCATGGGCTCCCGACCTTTGGCTTTGTTTTCGGCCTCGGCCGCAGCCTGGATCTCTTTGACGATGCGGCGGCATTCGGCCTGGCGCTGGTCTGCGGTCACGTGCGCCAGGCAAGGCAGGGGCGTGAGCTTCACGTCGAAGGTGGTGGCGAACTGCGAGGGCAAGACGGACTCGCCGCGCTGACGAGCGATGTACTCGGCGGAGCGGTCGAACCAAGTTCCGCGGAGCAACTCGCCGGTGGTGAGGGCGGCGATGCAGTTGGGACCTGGCCACTCGGCGGACTTACCTACAAGACCCTCTTTTGCCCCGTGGGCCAAAACATAGCGTAGGCGCGCATGGGCGGCCTTTTCGTCGGCGACGACGATGGAACGGTAGCGGCGCGACCACAGGCGATCACGCCACAGGTGGAGACGCCCCGCCTCCTTGGCGATGTTGGCGTTTACAAACTGCATGAACTTTGCGAGCTGGCTGGCGCTAGACGGCGACAGGAGAAAGTGCGCGTGGTTCGAGACGACCACGAAGGCATGGATGGTCATCTCGTAGAGAT
>PMBY01000111.1 GCA_003153875.1 Myxococcales bacterium
ACAACCCGCTCTTCGACGAAAACGAAATGGTCTTTGGCAGAATCGCCCCGGGCGGCAGCAAGACCTACGACCTGACCTTGAGAGCCCCCTAGAGCAGCCTCACCCGTACCGACGTCATCCGGGCCGACATGTCGGGGCAGGGGACGCTCACCGCCAACAGCCCCGAGATGACTCTGCACATCGAGGGCAAGGCGCACCCGCTCTTCGCGTACAGCTACCAGACCATCGACGATGTGGTCGGGAATCGCGACGGCCAGGTGCAAAGGGGTGAGCGCGTGCGCACCCTGGTGAAGGTGAAGAACATCGGGCAGGGCGCGGCCCTGCGGACCGAAGCCATCTTGCGCAACGGTTCCGGGCAGGAAGGGATCTTGATCAGCTCCGGTCGCTTCGAAACCAAGGATCTGGCGCCGGGAGCCAGCCGCACCTTCACCTTCGTCTACGAGGTCGGGGCAGATTTTCGTGGAGACGAATACCAGCTTGACCTGGTGGTGGCCGACACCGTTCTCGGGGAATCGGTGACCGACAAAATCAAGGTCAAGCTGGCGCCGGCTGGCCCCGCCCCTGCGACCGAGGACCAGCCCGTCACCATCACGCGTTCCGAGGCGGCCTTGCGCGAAGCCCCCGCCGACAAGACGCTCATCGTGGGCCATGCTCCCAAGGGCACCGTGTGGAGGAGCACCGGCCGCATCGGTGCCTATCAACGGGTGGAGATCGAGAGCGGCCGGCCAGCCTTCGTGGCCGCCGCGGATGTGGCACCGGGCGGTGCTGTCCATGGCAGCTTCGTCCCCGAGTGGCAGGTGACCCCGCCCGTCCTGACGGTGAGTGCGCCCCCGGTGGTGCCAGGAAACACCGTGCGCATCAAGGCCACAGCCTCGGACGACAACGGGGTCAAGGACGTCTACATCCGCGTGTGGAACCGCGACTCCAAGCTGCCACCCAAGAAGGTCTTTTACTTGCCCAACAAGGGAGACAAGACGCGTCTGGCCTTCGAGACCGATGTGCCGCTGTGGCCGGGCAGCAACCTGGTCCAGGTTTTCGCGCGCGAGACCAATGAGATTCAGTCGGTGCAGACCGTGGTGGTGCTCGACCGAGGCGCACCCGCGGTGGTGCAAAAGACCGGCACGCAGCCGACGAAGTGAGAGGCGGACGTTGGATCTTCCCGACAGCGGCGCGTCGCTGTCGGGATCAACTCGCACCCTTGATTGCCTGTATAACCACGCCGTGGAAACTGCCGAGATGTCCGAGACCCCACATGAACTTTCATCTTCCAGGCGCTTGGGGGAATCTCTGACCCGCGGGCTGAACCCAAGTCAGGTCGAGGCGGTGACCTATCCGGCACAGCCGCTGCTGGTGATTGCCGGCGCGGGCTCGGGCAAGACCCGCGTGATCACTTGCCGGCTGGCCCGCTTCCTGGCTGAGGGAGCCGACCCGCATCGCGTGCTGGCCGTGACCTTCACCAACAAGGCCGCGCGCGAAATGAAGGAACGCGTGGCACGCCTGCTCGGCCACCAGGGCAGCAACCTGCCGGGCATGTGGCTGGGCACCTTCCACGGATTGTCGGCGCGGCTCTTGCGCCTCTACGGGGAGGCGGTGGGCATTCGCAAGGACTTCGTGATCTACGATGCGGACGATCAGCGCCGTCTCATCGCGCGCGTGCTCAAAGATCTGAACATTTCCGAGAAGACCTTCCCCGTGCGGCAGGTGGCGGCCATCATCGATCGCTCCCAGAATCAGGGGCTCAGCGCGGCCAACTTTGCGGTGGCAGGACCCTTGGACGAGGTCATCGCCAAGGCGTACCGCAGCTACGAGGAGCGACTGGCCGCGGCCAACGCGGTGGACTTCGGCGGCCTGCTGTTGTGGGCTTTGCGCCTGGGCAGCGCCGACAGTGCCGCGGCGGCGGCGCTGGTCGAGCGCTTCGATCACGTTCTAGTCGACGAGTTCCAGGACACCAACAGCGTGCAGTACCGCCTGGTGCGCTTCCTCTCGCGCCGCACACGCAGCATCACGGTGGTGGGCGACGAGGATCAGTCGATCTATGGCTGGCGAGGGGCCGACATCCGCAACATCCTCGACTTCGAGCGCGACCATCCCGGCGCCGGCGTGATCAAGCTGGAGCAGAACTACCGTTCGACGGGAAACATCTTGCGCGCGGCCAATGCCGTGATTGCACCCAACACCGAGCGTCGGCCCAAGCGACTTTTCACCGAGGCAAGCGCCGGAGATCCGGTGGTCGTATTCGAGGGTGAGACAGAACGCGAGGAAGCGGAGTACGTGGCCTCGACCGTGCAGGCCGGGCTGGACCAAGGAGCGGCGCCACGAGATTTCGCCGTGTTCTACCGGACCAACGGTCAGTCGCGCGTGCTGGAGGAATCTCTGCGCACGCACAACCTGCCCTACGTGGTGGTGGGTGGCACGCGCTTCTACGACCGCGCCGAAATCAAGGACCTGATCGCATACCTGCGCGTCCTGCAAAATCCCGACGACACCGTAGGCCTGGCCCGCATCATCAACGTGCCAGCGCGCGGGATCGGCGACACGACTGTGGATCGCTTGTCGGCCGTGGCACGCGACCGTGGGGTCGGGCTGCACGCAGCGCTGGAAATCGCGGCGATCGAGCCAGGTATCCTGGGCCAGGGGCCGCGCAACAAGGTGGCGGCCTTTGGCGAACTTCTTAGATCCCTGCGCGCGGCCAAGGATTCGCTCTCGCCCGCAGAACTGGCGGAGAAGGTCCTGGAGGATTCCGGCTATCGCGATCAGCTGGCGGCGGAGAACAGCATCGAGGCCGAGGGCCGTTTGGAGAACTTGATGGAGCTGGTGGCGCAGATGCGCGAGTACGAGCGCGAGGCCGAGGAGCCCAGCCTGGCTGACTTCTTGGAGCGCATCACCCTGGCGTCCGACGTGGACAGCTACGATCCCGAGAAGGGCGCGGTCGCTCTCATGACCGTGCATACGGCCAAGGGCTTGGAGTTTCCCGAGGTGCTGGTGGTCGGCCTAGAGGAAGGTGTGTTCCCGCACCAACGCAGCATCGACGACGATACCGCCGTCCAGGAAGAACGCCGCCTTTGCTACGTCGCGCTCACGCGCGCGATGAAGCGTCTGCACCTGTGTCGTGTGCGCTGGCGGCGGCTGTCGGGCCAGCAACTGGGCGGCGTGCCTAGCCGCTTCCTGGGCGATCTGCCGGCCGAGGTGATCGACCATGTGATCACGGCGCGGCCGGCGTACCACGACGAGAAGACCCAGGGGGCTGGCCCCTGGCAGGGTCGCTGGAGCCGAGGCGAGGCGACCGGGCTGGCGCGTGGCCGGGGTTCTATCCGGCCGGCGCCCGCGGCCCAGCCGGGGACCATCACCCGGCACTACGACCCAGGGATGGCGCGCGGAGAAGAAGGCGAGCTGGGCCTGCGCGTGGGAGGCAAGTTGAGACACGCGAAATTCGGGGTGGGCGAGGTGCGCGCCTGGCAGTCGGTGGGCGATGATTTCAAGGTAACCGTTCGCTTCACCAGCGTGGGCGTGAAGACGGTGATGGCGAAATTCCTGCAGAGACTTTGATCGGGGTGACCCCTATGGCATCAGCGAAACTTGAGACCAACCGGCAGATGGTCGAGGCGGCTTTCATGTGTGATTTCGTGCGCGTGCGCGAGTTGCTGGCCCAAGGAGCCGACCCCAACGTGCGCGACGACGAGGGCCGCGCGCCCCTGCACCAGGCGGTGCTGGGCAACAGCGTGGGTCTGGTGGGGCTTCTCCTGGAGGCCAAGGCGAATGTGAACGTGGCGGACCAGCATGGTTGGACGCCATTGCACTTTGCCGCCCAGGAATACCTGCCTGAGATCGCGCGCATCTTGCTGGCCAAGGGAGCCGACCCCAACGCCCGTGACGACGAGGGCTGCTCGGTCCTCTGGCGCGCCGTGTTTGCAGCGGCGGGCTGCTTCGACCTAGTTCGTCTTCTGAGCAAGAGCGGCGCCCGTGATGACCTGGCGAACCTGGAAGGCGTGACCCCGCGGGCGCTGGCAGAACGGATGGGCTTCACGGTCTTCACCGCGAGCTGAACTCAGCCGCTAGAGGACAGTATATGGGCTGCCACGCTCCTGTGCCCAGCAAGCGACGTGAGAGGGTCGATCCGCTACGGGTATCTCAGTTGCTGGCGAGCTGGTAGACCTCGCTGCCGGCCAGCAGGAAGCCGCCAACCCCGTAGTCGTCGAAGTTGGCGAGCGTGGTTGGACCCAAGCGCCCAGCCTTCTGGGTGTCCTCGGTGCAGGGACGATCGCCCGAGGACTGCGTGTAGCCGAGCAGACCGTTCGACTGGAGCGCGATGGTGGAAAGACCGTTCCAGGCTTTCTGCATAGGCCCGCTATAGGTCGCCGAGTCGAGCAATCCCTTGCGAATGCCCCAGGCCAGGCCGTAGGTGAAGAAGTCCGTTCCGCTGGTTTCCGGGCCGTCGTCGCCAGTCAGGCCTATCGTCGCGCAGTGGGTGGGATCCATGAGGCTCTCGTTCCAGAAGCCGTCGGTGCGCTGGATGGCGATCAGCGCCTTCATTTGGGCCTGGAAATCCGCGACGTAGGTGGCCCTGTGCGAATCGGTGGTGGGCAGGATGTCGAGAACCCGCACAAGAGCTGCCGTGACCCACCCGTTGCCGCGCGACCAGTAGAGGCCCTTGCCATTCGGGGCCGTGTAATAGGCGTCGGTGCTCTTGTCCGGCGTGCCGTTGGTTAGGTTGTTGTGGATGGCTGCCGTCATCGGCGTCGCGGTGCCGCCACTTGGCGTATAGTGCAAGTCGCGGAACCAAAGCCCGTCGGTCGCGTTCCACAGACCCCCGCCTTCCTTGGTGCGAGCGTCGTTGTACATGACCCACATGGCATCGAAGTACTTGGTGTCATTGTTCATAACTCCCAGCTTCGCGTAGCTGGGCATGGACATGTGGATGGCGTCGATCCACCACCACTTGTTCGAACTGGTGACCCCGCTTGCCACCACGCCGTCGATGCTGGCCTTGATGACTGCCACGCGACTGGCCTGCGTGTCCCCGCGGGCCACGCCGATATTGTAGATGTCGATGTAAGACTGGCCGCAAGCCTCATTGTCCGGATTGTCCGAGGTGGCCGTTCCCGTGGTGTTGGCCATGCCCCAGGTGTGCGAGTCGCCCCACTTGACGGCGTAGGTGTAATAGCTCGTCTTCTTGGTTGCGTCGGTCTCGACGTTGTAGAGCGCGTTGAGGCCTTCGTGATACGTGGCCCGTGTCCAAAGATTGCTGGGCCTGGACTTGTCCGTGACGATGGCCGCCCCGGGATCCGGGTGCTTGTTCATGAACCAGTCATTCGCGCTACGCATGGACGCCAACACGGCCGAACGGGCTGGCAGGCCCGCGACTGTCACGGTGCCGCCTGCGCTGGTCGCGCCGCCCGAGCTGGTCGTGCCGCCTGAGCTGCCACCGGTCGCGATGGAGCCGCCCGACTTCGTTCCACCTGACGCGATTGTGCCGCCAGCAGTTGTCGTGCCGCCCACAGTCGTGGTACCGCCCACGGTGGTGGTGCCACCCGACTTCGTTGTTCCGCCCGAGACGGTTGTGCCGCCTGGGCTGGTCGTCGTCCCGCCTGGACTGGTCGTCGTCCCGCCTGGGCTGGTCGTCGTCCCGCCTGGACTGGTCGTCGTCCCGCCTGGACTGGTCGTCGTCCCGCCAACACTGGTCGTCCCGCCAGGGCTAGTCGAAGAGGCCATGGTGCCCGCACCACCGGCGGGGGTACTAGTACTTCCGCCCGAGCTGGCCGGGGCAGTGCTGACACCGCCGCTTGGTACTCCGCCATGCCCACCAGTATCCGGGGTCGATGTGCCCGAGCATGCGGCGAGCGTGACGGCAGCGGACAGTACGAGCGCCCGATGCCAGTGGGTCTGAAGACAGTTGATGGTCATGATTTCTCCTCACTGCATTTCTTAAGAGTGTTCACGCGCGAACCAAGGCTTCCGCTTCCTATCGCATCAATCTCGGGCTCGGACAGACGCGTATTATACACGAAATCAAGGCCAAATTGCACCGTGTGGCTTCACTCCGTGTCGCATCTCGCCTACCTCCGTCGATCGCAGGCCAAACTCACACCCGGAACAAATCGGTGCTCAAATACTTCTCGCCCCGATCCGGGAAGATGGTCACGATCACGCCCGACTCGATCTCCTGGGCGATGGTGCGGGCGGCGTATAGGGCTGCGCCGCTGCTCATGCCAACCAGGATCCCCTCGGCCCGCGCGGTCTGGCGCGCCAGCTCGAAGGCGTCCTCGCTTTCAATCATGATGTGCCGGTCGACGTTTTCCGCCGAGTAGATGGCGGGCACGATGGCCTCTTCCAGGTTCTTGAGGCCCTGGATGTAGTGGCCGCGCACGGGATGGGCGCTGACGATCTTGACGTGGCCCATCTTCTCCTTGAGCGCCAGCCCCACGCCCATGAGGGTGCCGCTGGTCCCCAGGGCCGACACGAAGTAGTCGAGCCGGCCACCGGTCTGGGCCAAGATCTCCTGCGCCGTGGTTTCATAATGAGCCAGCCGGTTGTAGTGATTGGAGAACTGATCGGGCATGAAGTACTTGTCGGGGAACTCGCGCACCATCTGGCGCGCCTTGAAGATAGCTCCGTCGGTGCCCAGCTTGGGGTCAGTCAGGGTCACCTCGGCGCCAAAGGCCTGAATCATCTTGCGGCGCTCGATGGACACCGCCTCGCTCATCACGATCATGAGCGCGTAGCCCTTGACCGCAGCGATCATGGCCAGCGCGATGCCGGTGTTGCCGCTGGTCGGCTCCAGGATGGTCTTGCCGGGTACCAGGGCGCCTTCGCGCTCGGCCTGCTCGATCATCTTGAGCGCGATGCGATCCTTGATACTGCCGGTGGGGTTGAAGCCCTCCAGCTTGGCGAAGATCTTCGCCCGCGGATTGGGGTTGAGGCGATGGATCTCCACCATCGGCGTGCGGCCGATGAGGTCGAGGATGCTGGCAGCGGGCGGGTCAAATGGCGGGAAGTCAGGCATGGCGAGGGCTCGTATGGCGTGCAAGGATCGTCGAGCACCGCCGAGAGATCAAGCCGAACCAGGCCGGTAGTCGAAAAAACCGCGCTGCTTGATGACCTCGGCGATTTTCGGCGGCACCATGTCCTCCCAGCTAGCGTCGCCTCCCTGTATGCGGCGGAGCACCTCGGGCGTGAAGATATGGAGGATGTGGGGATTGTAGTTCTCCAGTTGCACGATCGAGCCCCGCTCCACCACATACCCGAAGAGCTTGCGCAGCTCGGGGGCCAAGTCCAAGTTCGACACGGTGTTAAGTTTCTGGCTGACCGGATCGAGCCAGGGATAGACGTAAACCGTCAGGTTCCTCTGGAAGAGCTGGCCGAACGCCTCCAGGATGCCGCCGCCGAGATCGCCGTAGTACTTCTCGTCGAGCAATGGAACCAGACTGCCCGCGCCCAAGACAATGGCAATGGCCTCCGGGGTACAGCGGCGCAGGTAGGTGGCCAAGCGGTAGTACTCGAAGTAGTCCGAGATGAGCACCGTTTTGCCCGCGGCCGCCAGCACATCGGCGCGCGCCAGGAAATCCCTCGGATCGATCTCACCCCCCTCGGTGAGCAGGTTGCGCATGGTGATCTCGGCCAGCTCGACGATGGTGCCCTCGGGCTCGCCCAGGGCCTTGGCGAAGCTCGCGCGCGCGCAATCCAACATGTCGATGTTGACCTTGGTCACGGGCCGGAAGGTGCCGCGCTCCACCAGCACCGGCTTTCTGTGCAGAACCTCGCTGGGCTGCAGCACCTCACCCTTGGCGCTGAACATGGCGGCTTGCGACAGCCCCAGCTGCACCAGCTTCAGGCTAATGAGGCGATTGTCGACGTGACGAAACTCAATGCCCGAGAACTCGATCATGTCGATCTCGATTCGCTGGGTGGACAGGTTGTCGAGCAAGGACTCGACCAGCAGCTCGGGCTCGTGGTGCAGGAAGAAGGCGCCATAGAGCAGGTTCACGCCCACCACACCCAGGGCTTCCTGTTGCAGCTGCGCTTCCCCGTCCAGCATGCGCACATGCAGCACGATCTGGCTCTCCTGCTCGCGGGGATGGCTCTGGAACTTGAGCCCCATCCAGCCGTGGCAGTCCTTGTCGTTGCGGAAGCTCTTGGCCGCCACCGTGTCGGCGAACACGAAGAACGCGGTGGTGTCGCCGCGGGCCGCACTCAAGCGCGTCAGGTTCTTTTCGTGCTCGTAGTCGAGCATGCGCTGCAGCCGCTCGCGCGACACGTAGCGCTCGGTGTGGCCGTAGATGGCATCGCTGACCGCCATATCGTACGCGGAGGTGCTCTTGGCGATGGTGCCGGCGGCGCCACCCACGCGGAAGAACCAGCGCGCCACCTCCTGACCGGCGCCAATCTCGGCAAAGGTTCCGTAGCGTCGCTCGTCCAGATTGATGTACAGCGCCTTGCGGTGGGTATCGAGGCGGTCGGCGCTCTGGAAATCGCGGGGGGGGGAAGCCATGGCCTGTGCCAATCTCAGGCTACCATGTTCAGGGCCAGTCCCACCGGCCAGACGTGCCAGTAATTCGCGTACCCATCGGGATGGCGCTAGCATCTTGCAGGATGGAACCGCTGCTCGAGCTCTTTCGCCAGCACCTGGGCAGCGAGAAACGCTCCTCGGCCCACACCTTGCGGGCCTACCTCAGCGATCTGGAGGAGCTCTTCGCCCACGCCCGCAGCGTGAATGGTCAGGATGCCGCTCAGGCGCTGAACCCTGCGGATCTCTCGACGCCAGTGTGTCGCTCGTATCTGGCCAGTCTGCACGGCCGCAACGATCCCGCCACCGTGGGCCGCAAGCTGTCGGCCATGAAGACTTTCTTTCGGTTGCTGGTGCGACGCAAGCTGCTTGCGGGCAGTCCCGTGGCGGGCCTGCGCGGGCCCAAGCGCCGGCCCCACCTGCCCGCCTTCCTGGGCAAGGACGAAGCCTCGCGTTTGCTCGAATCGGCGGGCGACGACGCTGTCCAGGCCACTGAGTGCGCACGCGACCAGGCTCTCTTGGAAGTGTTGTACGGCTCGGGCCTGCGCATCTCGGAGGCTTGCCACCTGGACCTGGACGACGCGGTCCCGGATGGCGTCGGCGCGCGCATCACGGTTCGCCAGGGCAAGGGTCGCAAGGACCGCATCGTGCCGCTTGGATCCAAGGGCTGGGATGCGATCCAAACCTACTTGCCGTTGCGTGCCACTTTGCTCGCGGGTCACGTGGCCGGGCTGGTCGACAGCGAGGCCCTGTTCCTGTCGCGGCGGGGCCGCCGCTTGGGCGATCGCGAGGCACGCCGCAAATTGGATCGGCGCGAACTCCACACCGGCGTTCGTCGCGTGTCGCCCCATGCCTTGCGCCACAGCTTCGCCACCCATCTTCTGGGAGAAGGCGCCGATCTTCGCTCAATCCAGGAACTGCTCGGCCATGCCAGCCTGCGCACCACCCAGCGCTACGCTCAAGTCGACATCGATCACCTGATGGCCGTCTACGATCGCTCCCACCCTCGCGCCCTGCTGAAAACGCGCTAGGCTGCGCAGAATGAAGCCACGATTCAGATGGGAACCCTCAAAGGGTTCCCAAACCCTCGCGCGATGGTGCGCGGCCGGCGAAGCCGGCCGGCTCCCCACGCGACAATTCCACTCCACGACGGTCCTGGTCGTGCGCCGCAACGGCAAGGTCGTCATCGCTGGCGACGGACAGGTCACCCTGGGTCAGACCGTGGTCAAGGCGACGGCGCGCAAGCTGCGCCGCCTGGACGAGGGACGCATCCTGGCCGGGTTTGCCGGTTCAGCCGCCGACGGGCTGACCCTGTTCGAGAAATTCGAGACCAAGCTCAAGGAGGCAAACGGAAACCTTCTGCGCGCCTCGGTCGATCTGGCCAAGGACTGGCGCACCGATCGCGTGCTGCGACGCCTGGAGGCGCTGCTGCTGGTGGCCGATCGCGAGAAGATCCTGATGCTCTCGGGCACCGGCGACATCATCGAGCCAGACTGCGACGCCGCGGCGGTGGGCTCGGGCGGTCCCTACGCCGTGGCCGCGGCGCGCGCCCTGTTGGCCGACACGCAGCTCTCGGCGCGCGAGATCGCCGAGCGCAGCCTGCGCATCGCCGCCGACATCTGCATCTACACCAACACCAACCTCGCGTTCGAGGAGCTCTAGCCGATGGCCAGCCCCAACAAACGCCCCGAGGCGCTCACCCCACGGGCCATCGTTGAGGAACTCGATCGCTACATCGTGGGCCAGCGCGAGGCCAAGCGCGCGGTGGCGGTGGCCCTGCGCAATCGCTGGCGCCGGCAGCAGGTGCCGCCGCCCATGCGCGACGAGATCTCGCCCAAGAACATCATGCTCATTGGCCCCACCGGCGTGGGCAAGACCGAGATCGCCCGCCGGCTGGCCAAGCTGGCGGGCGCACCCTTCGTGAAGGTCGAGGCGTCCAAGTTCACCGAGGTGGGCTACGTGGGCCGCGACGTAGATTCCATGGTGCGCGATCTGGCCGAGACCGCGGTGTCCATGTTGCGCGAAGAGGAGCGCGAGCGTTTGCGGCCGCGCGCCCGCGAGAATGCCGAGGAGCGCCTGCTCGATGTGCTTCTGCCACCGGTGCGGCCGCAGCGCCCGCCCGTGGGATCTCTGGCCGGCGCGCCCCCGACGCCCGAGGAAGTTCCAGCCGCGCCCGCAGCCGCCAGCAGCACGCGCGAGAACCTGCGCCTGCTGCTACGCGAGGGCAAGCTTGACGAGAGGTCCGTCGAGATCGACACCAGCGACACGCCCCAGTCGTTCATCGACGTGTTTTCCGGCACCGGCATGGAGGAGATGGTCGTCAACCTGCAGTCGATGTTCCCCCAGTCCAAGCGCACCAAGCGGCGCCGGCTGACCATCCCTGAGGCGCTGGAAGCCTTGACCGAGGAAGAAGCCGCCAAGCTCATCGACATGGAACGCGTCACCAAGGAGGCCGTCCGGCGCGCCGAGCAAGATGGCATCATCTTCATCGATGAGCTGGACAAGGTGGCGGGTCGCGAGGCCGGCGGTCACGGACCCGATGTGTCGCGCGAGGGTGTGCAACGCGATCTCTTGCCCATCGTGGAGGGATCCACGGTGTCGACCAAGTACGGCCCGCTCAAGACCGACCACGTGCTTTTCATCGCGGCCGGCGCCTTCCACGTGGCCAAGCCCAAGGATCTCATTCCCGAGCTGCAGGGTCGATTTCCCATCCGGGTGGAACTGGACTCGCTGACCGACGCTGACTTCGTGCGCATTCTTACCGAGCCCGAAAACGCCCTGACCAAGCAGTACACTGCCCTGCTGGCGACCGAAAAGATCCATCTCGACATTCAGGCCGACGCTATCGCCGAGATCGCACGCATCGCCGCCGAGGTCAATGCCCGCATGGAGAACATCGGCGCGCGCCGCCTGCACACTGTGATGGAGCGCCTGCTCGACGAGCTGGCCTTCGAGGCGCCCGAACTGGGCGAGCGTACCATCCCCATAACGGCTGCCTACGTGCGCGAACGGCTGCAAGGGATCCTCAAGGACGAGGATCTGTCACAGTACGTGTTGTAGCTGTCTGCGTTCTGCTTTTCCCTCGGTGGCGCCAAGCTGACGCTGCCTGCGTCAGGCAAGCAAGATGTATGACCTTTCCCCACTGTGACGCCAGTGACCCACCCATGGCAAGCGCGCAATTGCCCTACGGAACTTGCTACAATTAGAATGGACATAAACCATTGGGCATGGGTCCGAATGGCTTGCCCCGTAATTGAGAGGCACCCTCCAATGACAAGAGAACGCATTGTTCATCCAGTGACCAGTGGTCTGTCCGCAGGCCAGCTTGTCGGTTTCGGCTTCGCCGCAGTTTTCGCTCTCGCTGGAGTTGGCTGCAACACTTCAACTGTCCAAGGCGGGGAAGGCGGTTCAGGTACTGGTTCCCAGGGCAGCGGAACGAACGGAACCGGTGGCGGGCTCGTCATCATCTCGACCGGAGCCACCGGTGGCGCCGGCGGCTCAGCCGCCGCCGGTGGAGCGACCAATGTGTGCAACGCCCAGAGCACCCAAGGCTGCAAGGCCGAGTATCCCCCGGCCTGCGGCGACGGGATCAACAATCAGAATGGCATCGAGGAGTGTGACGACGGGAACGCCTTGCCCGGCGACGGGTGCAATGGTGTCTGCAAGGTCGAGGCCCACTGGCACTGTCCCTTGGATATCAGGCAAGGCCCGTGCACCCGGGATGTCGTCTGCGGCGACAAAGTGGTCGGCGCGGGCGAGGTTTGCGATGACGGCAACACCCTCGACAACGACGGCTGCAATTCCACGTGCACGGTTCAGGATCCCCGCTACAAGTGTATCCTCGGACAACCCTGCACCCTGATTTCCCAGTGTGGCAATAAGCGCATCGAATCGGGCGAGAAGTGCGACGACGGTAACTCCAACAGCGGCGACGGCTGCAGCAGCACTTGTCAACTCGAAGCCGGGTGGGTTTGCACGACGCCGGGCACGGCATGCAGGCTGGCTCCTCACTGCGGAGATGGCGTTGTCAATACCTCGATCGGCGAAGTGTGCGACGATGGCAACCAGAAGGACAACGACGGCTGTTCCGCGGACTGCAAGACCAAGGGTGCGGGGTGTGTCTGCACACCCGGTCAACTGTGCAAGTGCCCGACCGTCAAATGCGGCAATGGCACCATCGAGGGCAGCGAGCAGTGCGACGACGGCAACACCAAGCCTGGCGATGGCTGCTCGGGAACCTGCCAGATCGAGACCGGGTACGCTTGTCCCTTCACCAATGCCCCGTGCGTACCGGACTGTGGCGACGGCATGGTCCTCAAGCCCATGGAGCAATGCGATCCCGCTGTGAAGGGAACCAATGTGGCCGCAGCCTGCTCGAGCACCTGCAAGTTCAACCCAGGCTGGGCCTGCACCGGCGATCCCCCGAACAACTGCCACCAGACGGTGTGCGGCGACGGCAAGGTAGAGGGTTCCGAGGGCTGCGACGACGGGAACACAAAGCCGAACGACGGTTGCTCGCCAACCTGCCACTTCGAGCCGAACTGCAACTCGGCCACGGGCACTTGCACCTCGAAGTGCGGGGACGGGTTGGTCGTTAGCGAAGGTTGCGACGATGGCAACACGAACGACGGCGATGGCTGTTCTTCGAAGTGCACGGTCGAGACCGGCTACCAGTGCGCCCAGCCCGATTCCACCGCTGATACCATGACCGTGCCGATCACCTACCGCGACTTCCTGCTCGGTGGCGATTTCAACGCGGCCACCGTCTCGGGTAGCAACAATGCGGTTACCGGCCTGGTTCAGGGCACGCTCGACGGCGAAGGCAAGCCGGTCCTCTCGCCGACCGCGTCGCTGGCCACCGGGCACATCACGAGTGCGGCCAGCTTCCACAATTGGTACCGGGACGTTGGGCTGCCGACCAACACCACCTACGTATCAAAGCTCCTTCTGCACAACAACGGCAATGGCGCCTTTGTGAACTGGTGGAAGGACAACCAAGAGTGGATGTCCTATTCCAATACTCGCTGGTGTTCGGACGCAACCTGCACAAACTGCAACGCTCCGGCGTACGTCAACGACGGCACAATGCATTGCTTTGCTGCGTGTACGCCCTGGGGCGCGGGCAACACCAGTCCCTGTGTGGCCGACCAGTCGCTGGTCCCTGGCAATCCGCTTTTTTTCCCGCTCGACAACGTGCCGGGCATGATCACGCCGACCTCCGCCTATGCGCCCGGCGAGACCCCACCTATGTACAGCGGCACCTGGACCTTTGAAACAGGAACGCCGCCGCCCCAGCACAACTTCAGCTTCACCAGCGAGGTACGCTACTGGTTCAGCTATTCGACGAGCAAGCAATACACGCTTGATTTCACCGGCGACGATGACGTCTGGGTCTTCGTCAACCGCAAGCTGGCAGTGGATCTGGGGGGCATTCATACCCCGGTCGAGGGACAGATCGTGCTCAACGCGACCGGTGGCGGAACCGTCACCGTGACCCCGACCGCGGGCGCCGCCTGCAAGACCGAGGGCGTTCTTTCGACTTGCACGGGCGTCCAGAGCAAGGTCGATCTGGGCATGGTGAACAACGGGGTCTACGAGATCGTCGTGTTCCAGGCAGAACGAGCGTGGAACGGCTCGACCTACAAACTCACCCTGAGCGGATTCAACGATCTGCCGAGTGCCTGTGGGCCCATCTGCGGCGACGGTGTGGTGGCGCCCGGCGAACAATGCGACAATGGAAAAGACAACCTGGGCGGGTACAATCAGTGTGGCTTGGATTGTTTGCTCGGGCCCTATTGCGGCGACGGAAAGGTGGAGGCTGGCAAGGAAGATTGCGACAACGGCGAGAACGACGACGTCTACGGAGCCACTTCCGGGTGCGCTCCTGATTGCAAGCTGCCGGCCCGCTGTGGTGACAGCATCGTGCAGACTCAGTTTGAAGAGGAGTGCGACGATGGTTCCAGCAACCTAACCACCATAGACCCCGAGGCCGGCTACAACGGCTGCCTGGCCAACTGCAAGCGCGGCCACTTCTGCGGCGACGGCACGGTCAATGGCACTGAGGCATGTGACGACGGCGTCAACGACGGCACCTACGGAACCTGCACTCCCGACTGCACTTTGGCCCCCAGGTGCGGCGACGGCACGGTTCAGGCGGACTACGGGGAAGAATGCGAACCCATCATGACAAACGATCCCAATTGCACGAACGCGTGCCGTCTACCAGGTGGGTGCGGCGACGGCATCATCGAGCCGCCCGAGGAATGCGACGACGGGGCGCTCAACAACAACGGCGACTACGGTACCTGCGCCCCGAGCTGCATCCCCGCCCCTCACTGCGGCGACGGCATCGTGAATGGACCGGAGACGTGCGACGACGGCACCAATGACGGCTCGTACGGCGGCTGCACCCCGCAATGCAAGCTGGGCCCCCACTGCGGCGACGGCATCCCCAACGGACCCGAGGAATGCGACGACGGCCCCAAGAACGACGTGGATGGCATCTGCTCGGCGTCGTGCAAGAAGATCATCTGGCAAAACCAATGAACCAGCTTTTCGCGCGTTGAGCGCAAGACGAGCCAAGCTTCCGCTCGGGTAGTGGCGATGTCGTTCGCGGGCACTGATCGGTTCAAGGTCATCCGTCTCCTGGGCAGCGGGAGCATGGGGACCGTGTATCTGGTCTTCGACCGGCAACTGGGCGCGGAGGTGGCGCTCAAGCTGCTCGACCTGTGCGACGGCATGGACCTGTACCGCTTCAAGAGCGAGTTCCGCTCGCTGGCCGACATCAAGCACCCCAACCTGGCCACGCTGCACGAACTGATCTGCGAGGGGCCGCTGTGGTTCTTCACCATGGAATACGTGGCGGGTGTGCCCTTCGACGTTCATCTGCTGGGTCCGGCTTCGGCGGGCAGCGTGCCGATGCCGTACAATCTGGCAGACAGGGACACCCTGCGCCCCGGCCGTCCCACGCCGCTGACATATCGCCCGCAACCTGATCGGCAGCGCCTGCGCATGGCTCTGCAGCAGCTCTGCGAGGGGGTGGACGCCATGCACGGGTTCGGCTGCATCCACTGCGATCTCAAGCCATCCAACGTGCTGGTGACAGTACAGGGCCGGGTGGTGGTGCTGGATTTCGGCCTGACCAGGCCGACCGGAACGCGGTCGCTCAGGGGCGACGGGCTGGTGGGAACCCCGGCCTACATGGCACCCGAGCAGGCCAAGGATGGGCCGTCGCAGCCCGCCGCCGACTGGTACGCCGTAGGGGCCATGCTGTACGAGGTGCTGACCGGCCGCTTGCCCCACACCGGAAGTCTGATCGAGATTCTGCTCAAGAAGCAGAGCGAGGATCCGCCCGCACCCGTCGAGGTGAACCCGTTGGCTGATCCCGAACTGAGCCGACTGTGTATGCAGCTTCTGCGGCGCGAGCCGGCCCAGCGGCCCAGCAGTGGGGAAATACTGGCCCAGGTCGGGGCCGGTATTACGCCCGAGCCCGTATCCGAGGCCAAGAGTGATCCGATCCGTGTTGGCGCTCCGCTGTTCATCGGCCGCAAAGCGGAGATACAGGCCCTGCGTCTTGGTTACGGCAGCGCGTGCAGCGGCACCCTCGCTCTGGTGCTGGTCGAGGGTGCATCGGGCATCGGCAAGACCGCGCTGGTCGAGCGCTTCCTGGATCAGATCACAACCAGCGCCGATCAGTCTTGCAAGCCTCTTGTCCTGCGCGGCCGCTGCCACGAGCGCGAGACGCTGCCCTTCAAGGCCTTCGACAGCATCGTGGATGGGCTCAGCTCCAGTCTGGCCAGCCTGGGCGCTAGCGAGTTGGCGCAGGTTCTGCCCGCGGGGGCGGCGTACCTGTCCGAGATCTTTCCTGTGCTGTGCCGGCTGGATCGACTGGAGCGCGCGCGCGACTGGCTACCCAAGGTGCACGATGCGACCGAACTGCGCAACCGGGCCTTTGTCGGCTTTCACGAACTGTTGAGGCGCCTGGCGCAGCGACAACCGGTGGTGGCTTTCATCGACGATCTGCAGTGGGCTGATCGCGACAGCGTCGCGCTCTTGCAGACGCTGCTGCGCAACCCCAGCGTGCCTGGCCTGATGCTGATGGCAACCTGCCGGCCGGTTTCCCCAGACAATGTGCTGGCGGCGGCGCTGCGCGAGATTGCGGCACATCCCGCGGTGATGCGCGTGGAGGTGGGCCCGCTGTCGCCCGAGGCGGCCTCGGCCCTGGTGGATCGTCTGGCCGACTCGGGCGAGCTTGACCAGCCGGTCAAGCAGCGCCTGGCCGAGGCGGTGGTGCAGGAGGCGGGCGGCAACCCGTTGTTCACGCTGGAGCTGATGCGCTACCTGTGCGACGTGCTGTTGGCGGGCGGGGAGCCTGCGGACTTCAGCACGGGAAACCCCGTGAGCTTGGACGCCCTTATCCTGGGACGCCTGCGTACCTTGCCCGCGGAAAGCCAGAGCCTGCTCGAAGTCATCGCGGTGGCAGGCGATCCGCTGCCGCAGAAGGCGCTGGCCGACGCCGCCGGCGTTCCACTCGGATGCCAGGGCTGGGAGCGCGGCATCTCGGCGCTGGCGCAGGCACGCTTGATCCGACGCAGCGGCGGACAGGGATCGGACGTGGTCGAGCCCTATCACGACCGCATCGGCGAGGCGGTGCTGGCCAACCTAGACCCGGCGACCCTGCGCCGGCTGCGCACCGGCATCGCGCACGCCATGGAGAAATGGGGCCGCGAGCGCACCGATATGCTGGCCCGCTACTGGCTGGAGGCNNACCAAGCTGGCCTTCGATCGCGCCGCGCAGCTATACCAGACTGCGGCGGCGCTGGAGTCGAACCAGGAAGCGAAGCGCGAGCTCCTGCGCGCGCTTGGTGACTGCCAGGCCTGCAACGGCCTCCCCTCGCTGGCCGCGGAGGCGTACCAGAAGGCCGCCGCCCTGGCCGGGCCCGAACTGGCGCCGCGTCTGCGCCACCTGGCAGCCGAGCAGCTTCTGCGCGGGGGCCATATCGTGCGCGGGTTGGAGATCCTGGGCGAGGTGCTGGACCAGGCCGGGCTGCGCCTGGCGCGTGGTCCGCGGCGCGCCCTGCTGGCAGTGACCGGGCGCTTGCTGTGGCTGCGCGTGCGGGGAATCAGGTTTAGAGAACAGCCGCCTGCCAGCATCCCAGTCGAACAGGCACGCCTGCTCGACGTCCTGTGGTCGGTGAATACCGGCCTGGGCGTGGTGGACACCCTGCGCGCCGACGATTTTCTGCTGCGCTTTCTTCTGCTTGCGCTCAAGGCTGGGGACATCCGGCGCGTGGCGCAGGGACTGGGCGTGCTGGCCGGGCAGCTGGCGGCGTTGGGGACCGCCTACCTGGGCTGGGCCATCCGCCTGGTGTCGCAGGCCGAGGTGCTGGCGCGCCGATCGTCCGACGCGCCCACCATCGGGTTGGCGCGCATGTGCAAGGCCATGGTGCGCTACTTCGCGGGCGAGTTCGACGCCGTGGCCAACGAACTCGCCGCGGTCGAGCAGTACCTGCTCACCCACTGTCTCAACGTGGGCTGGGAGCTGGCCACCACCCGCTCATTCGCGTGTTTCTCGCTGCGGCTCTCGGGCCGGCTGCGCGAGCTGGGCGAATGTTTCGATCGCTACACCGCGGACGCAGATCGCACCGGCGACCGCTACCTGGCCACCAACCTGCGCACCTACCAGTCCATCGTCTGGCTCATCCGCGGCGATCCCGAGCGCGCCGCGCGCGACATCGAGGGCGTGCTGGATTCCTGGCCACGCGACCTGTACCACGTGCAGCACTTCTTCCACCTGTACGCGCGCTGTGAGCAGGCGCTGTACGGCGGGCGTCCTGACCAGGCCAGGGCCGCGATCGAGGCTGAGCGAAACCGGCTGGCTGGCTCCGCGTTGTTGAAGATCAGCGGCATCCGCATCGAGCACGCCTGGATCTCGGGCCGCGTGGCACTGGCCATGGCCGAGCGACTCCCGGTGCAGGAGCGCGCCCCGCACCTGCGCCAGGCGCGCCGGCACGCTCGCGTGCTGGCCCGGGCCGAGCACCAGACCGGCGTGGCCATGGGCGCCCTGCTGGAGGCCGCCATCTGCTGGCTGGAACCGTCGCCCTCGCGTGCCGCGGCCTTGGTCGCGCTGGAACGGGCCGTGGCCACCGCCGAGGCCGCGGGCGCGCTTCTGCTGGCCGAGTCGGGACGCCGCTGGCTGGGCGAACTGTACGACAACCCCGAGGGCACCAAGCTGCAAGACATTTCACGGCGCTGGATGACCAGGCAGGGCGTGCAGGATCCCGATCGCATCGCTCACCTCATCGCTCCCGGGTTCGCGCGCCTGTCTTGTTGACGTCGCTTCCCTAGTTCCCCCAAGCCCCTGCCTCGGCTTCCGTAGCCGCCGCTAGTGCTTCTTGTTCTGCGCTCGAGGAGGCGGGGCGGCCGCGGGCCGCGCGGCCTTCTGGTTGCTGACGGGCGCGGCGTGTGCCGGGCTGGTCGGTGGGGGAGGGGCCGCCGTTGGCCCATGCGGAGGGGGGGCGGCCGGGCCCGGGGCGGCGTGCCCGCTCCCAGCTTGATGCACAGGTGGTGGTGGCGGACTGCCATACCCACTCCCGGCCTGATGCACGGACGGCGGCGGCGCAGTGCCATACCCGCCCTCGTGGTGCCCGGGTGCCGGCGGCGGGCTGCCATACACGGCCCCAGGGTGATGCCCAGGTGCCGGCGGCGGGCTGCCATACACAGCCCCAGGGTGATGACCAGGTGCTGGCGGCGGGGCCCCGCGGTACGTAGAAGTCGGTCGCCCGTAGTAGTAGTCACGACGACCCTGATGATCGTGCCAGTAGCCGCGCTGATAGACGTTGCGCCCGTTGACCATCTCGTAGCGAGGCCCGACGTAGAAGTAGCCAGGACGCGCAGGCGCCCAGTAGCCGCCAACCCAGAACCAATCTGCGCCCGCCCAGTCCCAATAGCCTGTAACCCAAGCGTAGCCCGGTCCCGGTGCGGGCGGGGCGTACTCCATGTTTGGCGGAGGCGGCTGGCCAGGCACGTACACCTGCGCGTCGGTTTCGACGTACGCAGCAGGGGGCGGAGCCGGCGGCGGCGCTTCTGGAGGACCCGACTCAATGGGAACTGTGGCAGTCCAGGTGCCGTAGCAGCCGGCACCGGCCAGACCGGCGAAGATAAGCAAGCAGGGAAACGCGCGCTTCATGCTGTCCTCCATAGATATGACTGCTCAGGCTAGTCCTGCATTCACCGGGGAGCAATGACTGTGATTGCGCCGGCTACGCGCGGTGCGCCGCCCGCGGTGGCAACGGCGCCGCGATAATGTCTTCGCGCGGGCCGCCCTTGACCATCAGGGAGGGGCCGACTACAACCGGCGTGAATCATGGGCTCCTCGACCTCGCGTGAGACGATTTTTTCCGGCATTCAGCCCTCGGGTGAGTTGCACCTGGGAAACTACCTAGGGGCCGTGCGCAACTGGGTCGCGCTCCAGGACAACTACCGCTGCTTCTTCTGCGTGGTTGACTACCACGCCATCACCCAACCATTCGAGCCCGGCGAGATGCAGCGCCGGGTGCGCGACATGGCCGCGGACCTTCTGGCCTGCGGCATCGATCCCGCGAAGTCGACCCTCTTCGTGCAATCCGCTGTTCCCGAACACACCGAGCTGGCCTGGGCGCTTTCCGCGGTCACGCCTTTTGGCGAACTCGGGCGCATGACCCAGTTCAAGGAAAAGTCTGAGAAAAATCCGGACAACGTCAACGCCGGGATCTTCACCTACCCTGTCCTGCAGGCCGCGGACATCCTCATTTATGGGGCCACACGCGTGCCCGTGGGCGAAGACCAGCGCCAACACCTGGAACTGGCGCGCGAGATCGTGCGCAAGTGNNCGAAGAGCCTGGGCAACACCATTTCGCTGCGCGAGAGCGACGAGGCAGCTTGGGACAAGTTGCGCACCGCCGCAACCGATCCCGCGCGCAAGCGGCGTGCGGATCCAGGCGACCCCGACAAGTGCAACATCTTCACCCTGCACAAGTTCTTCTCCTCGGCCGAGCGCCAGGCCGAGGTGCGCGCCGGCTGCACCACCGCTGGCATCGGTTGCATCGACTGCAAGAAGTGGCTTTTCGAGGGCGTGACGTCGGACCTGCACCGCATCCGCGCGCGACGTGAGGAACTTCTGGCAACGCCGCAAGCGGTGGACAGCATCTTGGCCGAGGGCGCACGGCGCGCGCGCGTCGTGGCCGCGGACACCATGGCGCGCGTGCGCCAGTGCCTGGGCATCATGGGCCCCAAGGACTAATACCCCTCGATGTCGCGCGCCGGGCTCTGGGTTGCTGTCCTGCTGCTCGCCGGCTGCAATGGGGGCGAGGGGCCAGAGAACCCCGAGGGGGCCGTGCGCCTGTTCATCGCCGCAGCTCGCACTGGCGATCGCGGCAGCGTGTTCCAGCGCCTGGGGCCTGCCACCAGGGCTCGCATCGAAGCCTTGCAGAGCACCAGTCATCGCCTGAGCGGCCGCATGATGATGAAGGCCGAGGATTTCCTTTCCGTGGGCTGGGCGCCGCCGGCCTGGGAGCCGGCCGGGACGCGCCTTCTGCGCCGCGACCGGGACAGCGCCGAGGTCGAGGTCTATTCAGCGACCGGCGATCGTCACGCCCTGACGCTGGCACGCGAAAGCCGCGAATGGAAGATCGAACTGCCGGGACGATAATCGCGTGGGGAACTCGCCGGCTCGGCCGGCGACGCACCATCGCGGGAGGGGATGGGAACCCTTTCAGGGTTCCCATTTCAACGTCAGCTACTTCCGCGGCGTCTCGCGAACCAACGTCTGTTCGATCTCTTCGATATCCGCGTCTGAAATGACGATTTCCAGGTCGCTGAAATCGGGCAGGTTGTCGCTGGCGCCGCTCGCGTCGACTGCCAGATCCCGTGGCGGAGCACGCCGATCACCAACGCGCCTCTCGCGCGGGAAGATGCGGCCATCAGGACTTCCGTCGCGACGCTCGATCTTGCGGCGATCGCGACGCAGCGACCTGCGCAGCTCGTCCAGCGTGAGTGGCAGGTCAGCCATCTTGAGCACACGCGCGGCGCACAGGTGGCAAAGTGAAACCGAGCGCCCACACAGTTCGACCAGGCGCAGATTCTCGCGTCGGCGATCGGTGCACAGGGCGCACAAGGCGCCCCGCGGGACCGGCCGCATCTCGGCCCATCTCATGTAGCAGGCCCAGCACCGCCCTCGACGCAACTCAGTAACCTGGGCCCCGCAGGCATTGCAGGGGACCGTGGCTCTCTCGACCTCGACGCTCATCCCAGTTGGATACCGCCAGCCGAAAAGTTGGGCAAGTTTTTTACGGTTGAGGCCGGACTACCGAACACAGCAGTTCACCGGCGAAATAGTGGGTGGACGGCGGATCGTCGGGCAACTTGACCCGCAAAAAGGTGTTCAAAATGAGGGCACCATCGCGCCGGGTGTGCGGCTGGCCAGGATTGACGTAGCTGCGGCGGGCGCTGCCGTCGCGCCATTCGCGGAACACGAGTCGGCCATCACTGTCGACCAGATCGACCAAGCCCGTGTGACCGCCACAGCCTGACCCGCCGCCCATGTCGAAAAAAAGCACATCGCCAGCCCGCGCTTCGCTGGCTGGGATCTCGGGATACTGCGAGTGCAGAAACTGATAGAGAGAGCCGGGCGTACCGTCGGTGCCAAAGCGGATTCCGCGCTCGTGCAATGACCGCTCCACCACGCCGACGGCGGTGTTCGAGTGCTCGAGCAAGGCCCGTCGTTTTCTGGCGGACAGCGGCGGACCGCTCGATGACGCGCGCACAACGGGCGGTCGGACCTGCCAGGTTTCCGTCGGGGTGGTTGCGCAGCCGCCGGCTGCCACCAGGCCGACAAAGAGGGCCTTTCTGAAATTGCGCAGCGTCATAACCACGATAATACTACATGTAGGACAAGTGCCTACTTTTGTGAATAGGCCAAGTTTGCTACAGCGCAGCAATGAGTTGCTGCTTGAGCTCGCCAAAGGCGATGCCTTGGATGATGGCCTCACCTGGACGCGGCACCAGAACGAATCGGACGGCGTCTGACACGCGCTTCTTGTCGACTTCCATCCGGTCGAGCACGTCCGCCGCAAGCCGGTGCTTGACGTCCACCGGCAGCCCGAGGCACGCCAGTAGCGCCGTCGTGCGCGCAAGCAACCCGGGCTCGGTCACGCCGCGAGCGACACCCAACGCCAGGGCAGCGATCATCCCAAGCGAGACGGCCTCGCCGTGCAGAAGTTGGAAACCGGATGCGGCCTCGATGGCGTGGCCTACGGTGTGGCCGAAGTTGAGGATCGCGCGCCGTCCGTTCTCGCGCTCGTCGGCAACGATGACCTCAACTTTGACCCGCACTGCAGCCTCAATGATCTTCGCTAACACCGCCGCCGGCATGGCTGCGCCGGCCTGCGCCTCCAGCGTGTCGAGAAGAGCCGCATCGGCGATGAGCCCGGCCTTGACCACCTCGGACATCCCGGCCGCGGTTTCGCGGCTAGGCAACGAATCGAGGAACCCTGGATCGGCCAGCACAGCGCGCGGTTGGTGAAAGGCGCCAACTAGGTTCTTGCCCGCAGCAATGTCGACCCCGGTCTTCCCGCCCACCGAGGCGTCCACCATGGCCAGAAGCGTGGTGGGGCAAGTGGCGTATGCGATTCCGCGCAGGTAGATCGCGGCGGCAAATCCGACATGGTCGCTGGTGGCTCCCCCCCCGATGCCCACCAGAGCGGCGCCCCGGTCATAGCCGTTGTCGGCCAGCCAGTCGCAGGTCCGCTCGATGGCGGCAAGGGTCTTTGAAGATTCGCCCGCCGGCAGATCCATGCGGCGGACGCGCGGCAAGCGCGCTGCCAGAGCCTCGACCAGCGGCTGCACGCGCGGCGATAGCTGGCCCACCCGGCTGTCCACCAGCACGGCCACTCCGGTGGTCTTGCCCAGCGCCGTGCCGATCTTCTGTGCGATGTCCGTCGCACTTGCGGGCGCGATGCAGACCTCATAGCTCCTTGGGCCCAGCGGAACCGAGATGATGGTCACATCTATCCGACTAGCACTGCCTGGCCGCAGGGGGCAAGCGCCCCCTTTGGGGATGTCAGGGTGGAGGCAGGCACGAGCTGCCCTGGCCACTGACGTTTGCCTGATGGGCGGGCTCGCCCTTGCGCGGCGCGGGCCGTAGACCCGGGACAAGCCGTGGCTGAGGCCGGGCCGGTTGCGCGGGGACGGGAGGCGCTACCACAGGCGAGGGCGGGCGGATGACCTTCTGGGCTGTGGTGGGTCCGGTCACCGCCAAATGGATGCGCAGGTGCCGCACCATCTTGCGACCAATTCCTTTGATACGCGCCAGCTCCTCGACGGTGCGGAAGGGGTGCTTCTGGCGATAGGCCAGGATGTTGCGGATGCGCGCAGGTCCGACGCCCGTCAAGAGACGCAGTTCCTCGGGCGACGCGGTATTGACGTTGACCACGCCCTCCAAGGTGGCCTTCTGTGCCCGAGCCGGCGGGACCAGCCCGAGCATGCACATGAGAGTGAGCACGCAGCTGCGCGACATGTCTTGGTTGTCGGCGTGTTCGCGAAGAAGTTGCTATCCGAAGAAGCTTTGGTGCAGGACTTCCGAGAGGAGGTTGCACAGGGCGTGGAAGACGGCGGCCGGGGCCAGCGATCCAGTTCTCTGTCGCATCCACCCGAAGACCAGCGCCGGGACCATAACCGCCAGGCGCGCGGGCTGGAAATCCACCAAGAAATGGCCCAGACCAAAAAGCAGACTGGAAACCAGCAAAGGCCAGCCTACCGAGGCGCCCCACAGGCGTTGTCGCGAGGGCCAGCGTTCTTCCAACCGCGACATTAGGTAGCCGCGAAAGAAGAGCTCCTCGGGCAGCGCCACCACCAGGAGCTGGGAGAGAGCCATCAGCACAAAGCCCGAGGGAAGCTGCAAGGAAAAGCCCCGCAGCCCCAGCCAGCCCGGACAGATCGGCGAGAGCACATCAGTCAGACGCTGGGCCCAGGCGGGTGCGCTGCTCGGACAGAGCAGACCGTAGTAGAGGAGAAAGCCTCCCAGGAAAAGCGGCCAGGTGCAGGCCAGCGCCAGAGCCAGAATGCGCAGGTTCAACTTGAGCGGCTCCGTGCCAAGACCCGCTGTCCGATAGTCAAAGGGCCGGCCGGAAATGCGTGCCGCGTAGGAAGGCCCGAGCAGAAAGATCAGGGCAATGGTGCCGTGGAGAATCTCGCCCACAAAGGACACCCCGCGCGCCAGCCAGAACAGGCCCGCGGCCAGACCGGTAGCCACCAGGAAGGTCACGATGGGCTCGACCAGCCCGGCCTTGCCCCTGGCTACTGTGTTCGTCTCGCTTGTCACCACAAGCAGCGCAGACTGTCCAGGGCCGCCAGCGCGCGGCCGGCCTGGGCCGTGGCGCCGGTCAGCCGATCCGGGGCAGCGACGTCGATGCAGGGTTGCGGCTGACGCAAACTCACCAACAGGCTGCCAAGCTGTCCTTCAATATCAGTGAGCAGCCTGCGGCTCCGCCGCAAAGCCGCCACGGTCCGCGGTATGGTCAGGCGAGATTGCTCGGGCAGAATCCGACGCCCTTGCCGGGTGATCACTCGTCGCGCAGGCCGCATGTTGCGAGTGTGGAGGCGGTCGAAATTATGTCAACTTTCCGTGTCGGCGGCAGGCTCAAGGCGGCTCAGCTATTCCCGCGGACAGGATCCTCGTCGTCGCTCAAGTAGGCGAAGGTCCGCACCAGAACCTTGATCTGTTCGCGTTGCGCCGGCGTCAGGTCCACGAACTGGATTCCCATGCCTGGGTTGATGCTGTCGTGCTTGCGTGGGGGGTTGACCCAGATCACCCGTCCCTCGACATCAATCTGCGGGCCGCCGCCTGGGGGCCGAAAGTGCAGGTTCAGTAGGGTGCCCGGCGGATGGGGATTGACGGTCTGGATGAAGATTCCCATGGCGGACAGATCGGTGATGTACGCAAAGAGGAAGGTGTTGTCGCAGCGGTAATCCACTTCCATCGACACCAGCACGCGCTGGTGCTCACGCCGTTCACGCCCAGTGCGCCGCTCGCTGCCGACCGGCACGACACTCTTGCGACGGTCCTTGGTGGGCATATCTACTTGATCTCGATGGTTCCCAGTCGGGCTCGGTCGCCGCCATCGTTGGTGCCGGCGGTGATCTTGAGGCGCTTGCCTTCGCCTCCGGGCCAAAAACCGATGAACAGAGTGTAGGTTCCCGCGGGCGTGGTCATGAGCGGAACCTCCACGTCGTAGGTGTCGCGGATGTACTCGCCGGGCAGCCAGTAGTCGGTGGCAAACGCACCGTTGAGCGGGAGGTGATCTCCGATCACCCGCGGCTCGCCGGGAATATCGAAGTGCACGAAGATGTGGAATCCACCCGGGGGCTTCTTGTTCACGCGGAAGAAGAGCGACAAGGGAATAGTACCGGGCCGGCGTACCACGGTCGGGAACTCGGCGCCCACCAGCTCGACAGCATTGGCGAAGGTGACAGCCGCCGGAACGCGCCACTGCCAGGGCGGCTTCGGGTCGAACCACTCGTAGCGCGATGGCTCGGTGGCGCCGGGCTCGAACACCGGCTCAGGCGTCCGCGGCGCCATCCAGACATCCTGTTTCAGCGGATTGCTGTCACGCTCACCTTGCTCAAGGCGGTTCGACAGCAAAAGGAAGCGCGACGAGCGCGCGTCCACCACGGCGTAGGCCACCCGCGCAGACTTGAGCGCCGCATCCAAGGCCGCCAGCTCGTTGCCGGGAACCAGCGCGAAGACACGTTCGCCCCCCTGCAGAAACTCGACCACTCGGTTCTGCGTGGGCAGATCCGTCATCTCGTGCTGGCTGTAGAATTTCGCCCCTCCGCCCTCGACCTTGTAGCGGCCGATGGGCTCGCCGTGCCGGGCCAGACGCGCATACGATTCCAAGGGCGGCTTGAACGANNCGCCGCGCATTTCCCAGGTCGCGCAGGGCCACGCGTCCCAGGGCTCGGCCTCGGGTGGCCAGCCCGGTGTAGAGGCCGGCGCCAACCAACAGACCGGTAGCGAGAAAGAGCGACGCCAGCTTGAGTTTGGCCGGCCACTGGACCTTATTGAGGATATGCGCCGAGACCAAATCCTCGGGCACCAGCACTAGGTCGCGCGCGACCACCATGGTCCCGGTCGCCACCAGCAGTCCCAGTACCGGCTCGGCGCGGTCGCCTTCGAGCGCCTCGTCGAGCAGAACTCCGATAGCCAGCGCCACTGGCGCCAGGGCACAGAAGCGCGCTTCGCCGCACATGAGAACGAACACCGTGGAAAGGGCGAAGCCGAACGCCGCGAAGATGAGGAGATAGAGCTGGCCAAAGGCCAGGCGATCGCCATCCGACTCGTCACCTCCGCCCAGACGAATGAGCGGCCGGCCCAGCGCAAAGATGGCCAGGGCACTCCAGGGAAACAAACCGAAGCCAAGCTGGCGGATGATGGTGTCGAAGGTTGCGCTGGGAGCCCCACCGCGCGGAACTCCACCGAGCAGCAGGGAATACTGACCGGCCACGTTGGCCTTGGTCATGGTGAACAGGAGAAGCAGCGCCCCGACCAAGGCGGCAACGAGCAGCGCGACGCCGCCCTGCACGCCAGGCGAACGCAGACTGGCGCCCAGGCTCGTGCCAGCGGGCAGGTGAGCTCCCAACCCGGGCGAGGTGAGCTTGCTGGCCGCTGGATCATCAGCCGGCCGCGGCCGCAGGCCCCACCCCGCGAGGATCGCAAAGCTGAACGCTAGGCAGGGAAGTGCCACGCCTAAGAGAGCACCGCCCGAGAACAAGCCAAGCAAGAGGCCGACGCCAGCCACCAGCAGATCGCGCCACCGGCGCACGCCTTGGGCCGGCCAGGCGTAGCGGCCAAGCCCGCCCATGGCCAACGCCAGCCCGGCCACCAGTGGCATGTCCGAAGTGAGCTGGCGCGCTTGCAGCACGAACATGGGCATCGAGCCAAGCGCCAGGGCGCCGAGAACAGCCGCCCGGCGACGGAAAAGGCCGAGGCCTGCCCAATACACCCCAAGGATGGCCAGGATGCCGAACAAGGCATCCGAGATGCGGCCGCCGAACTCGCCCACGCCGAAAACCCGCATGCCGAGCGCATTGCCGGCNNGCCAGCTTGAGTTCCCACGGGTCCCAGAACCCGAACGAACCCAGGCGGGGCAGGATCAAGGCAAACGCGAAGAGCGCCACCCACCAGCCGGGTGGAACCCGGCGCAGTCTTTCCATGAAGCTCATGGCTCTGTTTTTTTCGGGGCTGACCGTTGCAGCGGGCGCACTCTAGCAGTGGGGCGCAGGAAAGGCTATGGCCCTGAATCGGCGTGCACCAGGCAGGTCTCGCCATGTCCAAGCACGGCGAGCTGGCCCAAGATGCCGCGGTCGGCGCAGATCTGTCTGAGCCAACGCAGGGGCTCGTCGAGCGGCTCGTAGCCGAGCGGGAAAGATCCATATCCGACGGGAACGAGCAGCTTGGCCCCGAGATCTGTGAAGGCCTGAACCGCATCGAGTGGCGACATGCTAATCGCCCGCAAGGCTGGCGGCTCGTACCCGGCCACAGGCAGAAGCGCCACGTCCGGGCGCAAGCGCCGGCCGATCTCCTCGAAGCCGGAGAAATAGGCCGTGCCTCCCGCGAAGTACACGTTGGCCCCGGCCGAGCGCACGATGTACCCGCAGGCGCCGCGCCAGGCCGAGTCGAAGATCCCGCGCGCGCCCTCGTGACGCGCCGCCACCGCAGTCACCTCGACGTCCGCATACTCGAAGCTCTGGCCCGGCGCCAACTCGACCACACGGCCGAAGCCCAGTCCATCCACCAAGGACGCGCAGCGGGGCGGAACCAGCACCGCCGCCCGGCCGGCTAGACGCCGCAAGCTGGCCAGGTCCAAGCGATCCCGGTGGGCATGCGAGATGAGGATCAAATTCACGTCGGCCGCATCGGCGGAATGCAGGCAGGCCGCCTCCGCACGACGCAGGCCTAGGAAAAAATCACCGAGATAGGGGTCAGTCAGCACCCGCGCGAGCGGCGTGGTGAGCATGACTGTGGCGTGACCGACAAAAGTGACGGCGATCTGACCGGATCCCGGATGCCCCACCCGCCGCGGCTCGGGCCTGCGCGGGGCGGTCACCAGTTGTCGGGCAGCCGTGCGCAAGAAACGCAGAGACAAGGCCAGACCGAGCGCCGACTGCCAAAGGCCACGCGTCCGGCTCCGGTGCTCGTGGTCCAGCTCCTTGGCCCGCTCGATCACGCGGCGTTGCCAGTCATGGTCCGCTGAAAGGAGCATGCGTATAGATTAGGACCCGTAAGCCGCGGCCGGGTCAACCACTGTCGTGACCAACCCGCGATGGCGATCAGCTGGAACCGCCGTGCTGAGATGTGCCCCCGGCCACGCCCAGTTCTGGCCGAAGCAATCTCGGGCGGCGGGCACTAAGCATCGGTAGGGCCAAGCTGCCCGCAGATGTCTTCATCTAGCACCGGCGGGAGAGGGCCCGGCTACAAGATGCCGGCAAGACACCGCCCTTGGTGGACGGCCAGATTGCTACGATTGCGTACGCGCAGAACCTCACGCTCGAGACCGCCGAGGCATTTCGAGTGCTTTTCCGATCTGGAAATCGTCAACTGGTCCCGCTAGCCAGATTCACAAATCCGCGTCCTGCGGTATGCTCGGCCGCATGACCAAGCGATATCACATCTGCACATTCTTCATGGCCGCGCTGGCCAGCCTGGGTTGTAAGAAGCCAGCCGGAGAGCCACCCACACAAATCGCACAGCCGGTCGCACAGCCGGTGGCGGCCGCGCCTGCGCCCAGTGCGCCGACGGAGAAGCCGTCGCTGCTCAAGCTCGATGCGTTCAAAGAGCCAGCGCCAGCGATGTATCGCGCCAAGTTCACTACCTCGAAAGGCAGCTTCGTTGTCGAGGTGCAAAGGGACTGGGCGCCGCACGGTGCTGACCGGTTCTTCAACCTGATCAAGAACGGCTACTTCAACGACGCTCGCTTCTTTCGCGTCGTCAAAGGCTTCATGGTGCAGTGGGGCATCCACGGTCAGGGCGAAGTGAACGCCGTCTGGCGCAACGCCAACATCCCGGACGACCCAGTCAAGCAGTCGAACAAGCGTGGCTTCATTACCTTTGCAACCGCGGGGCCCAACACGCGGACCACGCAGGTCTTCATCAACTATGCGGACAACGGCCGACTGGACGGGATGGGCTTTGCACCCTTCGGCAAGGTGTCGAGCGGCATGGATGTCGTCGACGGCCTGTACGGCGACTATGGTGAGGGCGCGCCCCAAGGCATGGGCCCGAACCAGGGCCGCTTGCAGACCGAAGGCAACGCCTATCTGGCGCGCGACTTCCCCAAGTTGGACTACATCGTCGAAGCCAGCATCGCGCGGTAACCCACCTTCCCTTGCGGCGGCCAGGGCCGCTTGCTACCGTCGAGGCCATGCTGCCCCGTTTGTCGGTCGCTCTCGGGCTTGCCTTCCTGGCGGCGCTTCCCGCGCTTGGTGGCTGCTCGTCCTCGCACCGGCGCGACAAATCCTACGGCACGGACGCAGGGGCCAACTACCAGATCCCCGACGCCGCCCACTTTTCCAGTTCGGCAGGGGCAGACACCAGCGTGGCTGATGCCACAGATGATACGGGGTTGGAAGCCGAGCCCGCAGATGCGTCGGCGCAGGACTCCGACCCTGGCACCGATTCCTAACGGGGGGACGCAAGGATGAACGGGCCATCAGAAGAGCGCGTGACCGAGTGGACGGGTGGTTCGCTCAACGAGCTCATGATTGTGCTCTCGGCAGCGGCCCTGCCCGCCCGCATCCGCGTGTTCGCGCCTGGCCCTGGGGATACGCCGGCAGGAGAAGTGCACCTCTTGGCCGGCGGCCTCAACGACGCCTTTGCCGGCGACGAGAGAGGGGAGCAGGCGGTTTCGGCCCTGCAGCGGGTGGCCGGCGCCCGCTTCCTCATCGACACCCGCCTGCCTGATCCGGAGACCGGGTCGCTGGCCAAGCCCGGCCCGGCCGAGGGGAATCTGGCCCAGCGCCCGCTGGTCGAGATCATGCGCTACTGCGAGGAATACGTCCTGACCTGCACGCTCGAAGTGTGGCGTGGCGAGGATCAGGCCCGTATCAGCTACCGGCGCGGCGAGTTGGTAGGAACCACGGTGGGCGGCAGCGATGCGCCCGAGCGACTTCCCGAAGTCATGGGCTGGAAGGAGGGGTTCTTCGAGCTGGTTCTGCCCTTGCCCGTGACCCCCCCTGTGCCCGCGCTCTCCAAACGCAGCACAGCTTCCATGGCGGCGGCGGGTGCGAGCGCGGGGACGCGACCGCCCACTGGGGAACGCGTGCGGCGCCCGACTGATCCCTTGATCAGCGTCGACGCCGCCAAGAAAGGCGCGCCCACGCAGCCCGCGAGTACCATCGCGCGGCCGACGGGAGAAGGCGGACCCAAGTTGCCGCCAGGCCCGCCCATGCCCGGGCTCCAGGCTCGGGGTAGCGCAACCGTGCGCACGCAGCCCGCGCCAGCGCCTGGCCCCCAACCCGCCCCGTCCGGGCCGACGCCGGCCACTCCTCTGGCAACCGCACCCATCAAGCGATCCGGTCCGCTACCGTCGGTGCCGGTTCGCGCGGCGCAGACACCGATCGCGGCACGGACCACCGCGGGAATCGCCACCGCCCATCCCCTGTCGACATCAGCCGTCGCTGCTCAGGCCAAGAAGACGCCACCCATGGGTCTCGCCGTGCCGGCGTCGAAACCACCCATGGTCGCACCCGGCTCACCCGTGGCGAGCGCCCCTGTCACAGCCCGCGCGCCACAAGCACCTCTGATCGCGCCCTCGGTTGCAAAGCCCGTGGCGCCCGCAGCAGCCGCTGCCTCGCCACGTGCTCCTCTCCCTTCGCTTTCTGCCAAGCCCCCCGTCGCACACACCCCTGCGCGTTCGGTGTCTGCTCCGGCGACCAAGCCCACTCACCCGACGCCTGCGCAAGGATCGGGGGTCACTCCGCCTCCGGTTGCTTTGCCAGTTTCCCCTGCGGCCACCGCGGTGTCGGTTCAGCACGCAACACCCGCACCGGCCAAGCCGCCTTCCGCCCAACCTGCATTGGCAGCCGCTGCGCAGAAGACCGGCGCAGCTCTGCGGCCGCGCCCCTCGGAACCTCCTTCGTCGCCGCCGTTCTCCGCGATTCACGGAGCCTTGACCACAACACCGCACAGCATGCCGTCGGTGTTGAGGCGTACGCCGGGCGAGATGCGGCGATCCTTGCCGCCAGCAAGCGGAACCGAAAAGCTGCCTGATAGCGTCGAGATATCCGAGGACATGCAGGATCCAGCTGCCTACGTGCAAACGCCGCCGCCTGAGCCGCTTCCCGTCGTGGCGTCCCTGGCGCAGTCCACCCCGACGCCGGTCTCGCCGGCCACGGAGAAGACGGAGGTGCCGACGGTGCGGCTCTCGACAGTCGGCTTCGCCCCACCCGAGGATCTTTCGGTCGATGTCGACGGGCCGCGCTTTCGGCCGAGCAAGCGACGCGCGCGGCGCGGGATGGGCCACTGGCCCTTGCTCGTGCATGTGCTCCTCGGCATCGCGCTGGGGGCGGCCATCGTGGCGGCCTACTCGGCCTACTACGGTTTGCCAATACCGTAGATTCCCTAGGACGCGACGGCGACTAACTGAGACGTTGACCGTGAGCCTGTTCTCACAGATTGCCGATTCATACCGGCGGACCAAGAAGCCCAAGGACATCCTGTGGAATCGGCTGGTGGCGCGTCCCCTGGCTGCGGTCTTGCTGGTCCCGCTCGCCAGGACTCGCGTGGCCCCCAACCAGGTGACCTTCGCCTCGCTGGCGGTCTTCGTCGCGGCCGCCGCTCTCTTGGTCGGCTTGCCTGGATGGGCAGGTCTCATCGTTGCGGTCGCCGTACTTGAGCTGTCTTATGTTCTCGACTGTGTGGACGGCCAGCTGGCTCGGCTGCGAGGAACCTCATCGCCAGTGGGCGCGCACCTGGATTTCCTGATGGACGAGCTGAAGGCCTTCCTGCTGGTGGCCGCCGCGGGCGCACGGCTGTGGCGGGACGACGGCCACATGCGGTGGTTGGTCGAGGCGCTGGCCGGACTGGTGGTGGTGGCCTCGGCCATCAGCCTGACCACTTTCGTACGCCGGCCCGAGTACCTGCGCGCCACCGGTGCCCCTCGGCCGCAGGCTGCCGGCGACTACGGAGATGGCTTGGATACAGCCGCAACGGCTCCGGCCCCGCCGCGTTCGCTTCTTGCCAAAGTCGTGGGCGCGGTGGAATCCCTGGGCCGATTGATCATTCACTACCCGAGCTATCTCGTGTTTGTGGCCGCCGCCAATCGCCTGGATCTTTTTCTGCACGTGTATCTGGCCATGAACGCCGCCTATGCCGCCCGCACGATTCTTGCGGTCCTGCGCAAGCTGGGTAGATCAAGCGCGTGAGCAGCAGCAAAGTCATCATCGTGGCGGCCGGACGCGGCCGACGCCTGGGTCCTGAGACCGAGGACATTCCCAAGTGCATGGTGCGCGTGGCAGGTCAGCCCATCCTGCACTGGCAGCTGCGCGCCTTCGCAGCGGCGGGCCTTTCCGACATCGTGGTGGTGCGCGGGTATCTGGGCGATCGCATCGACGGTGGGCGAGCGGCACTTGCGTTCGTCGACAATCCGCACTGGGCGAACAACAACATCCTGGCGTCGCTGCTGTGCGCGGCGGAGCACCTGCCGGGCGGCTTCTTCTTTTCCTACTGTGACATCGTGTACACGCCCGACGTGGTTGCGCGCCTGGCTGCGCGCACGCGTGTGGCCAACGCAGCGCCGGTTTCGCTGATCATCGATCGGTGCTGGGCCGATGCCTATCAGGGCCGCACCCTGCACCCGGTTTCCGAGGCTGAGCTGACCCAAGTCGACGGACAAGGGCAGGTCGCGCGCGTGGGCAAGGGCGCGGTGGCGCGCGACAAGGCGGTGGGTGAGTTTATCGGCCTGGCGTATTTTTCCGCGGCGGGGGCTGCGGCGCTGCGTGCGCTGTGGGACGGGGCGCTTGCAGCCGGCGGGCTAGAAGCGCCCTTTGGCCTGGCGGCGACTCTGCGCCAGTCATACCTGACCGATGCACTCAATGTCCTTGCTGACCAGGGCCTTCTGATCGAGCCCGTCTTCATCGACGGCCAGTGGCGCGAGATCGACACGCCCCAGGATCTGGCCGCCGCGCAAGCAATTGTCGGCGGCTGGGCGCGCCCAAGCTCTAAATAGAAAGCCCGGGCGCAACGATCAGAAAAGGCCAGGCGCTTTCCTCCGAGGGAAGACCGCACCTGGCCTCGTTTGATGTGACGGTCTACTGGACCGTGATGTTGTCGATGTACGCGGTCACCGTAGTCGGGCTGAACGGCGGCACGCCGGCGTCGTCGGTCGGCGCGGCGGCCGATGCAAACTGAACCGTGAACTGAATGATCTTCGCTGGGTCCAAGGTGAGCGGTTGCTTGGTCATGTCCAGCGTGTAGGTGTGCCATTGGTTGTCGGTCGGGAAGGCCGACCACCCGTACTGGCCGGCATAGACGGTGTCCTGGGCGTAAGGCATGATTCCGCCGAGGTTGGTGGTGTCAGACGGAAATGGATCGACTTTGATGTCGACGCTGACGGTCTTGCCCGTCCAGTCTTGCAGCGCGCTCAGGCCCCAGTTGATGTTGGGGTTCACCTGTTGATCGTAGCCGGTGAACGTGACCACGACCTTGAGCGAACCGGGTGGATTCCCGACGGTGCTGTCAGCGGCGAGGGTTGGGGCCGCGACACCGGCGTCGAGGTCTCCGCCGGACAGATTCCCGTCCACGACGAGGTTGAAAGGCTTGACCACGGCGCCTGTTGTGGCGTCTTTGGCCTGATAGGTGTTGAACACCCAGCCTGCATCGCCGCTGGCGAAGTCGAAGAGCGTGACCGGACCGCTGCTGCCGCCCGCGCTGGTCACGCCGCCAGCGCTGCTGGTGCCACCCGTCGCACTGACGCCGCCTGCAGCGCTGGTGCCACCGTTGGCGCCACCATGGCTGGTGGATCCGCCCTGGGTGCTGGTGCCACCGGAGCCACCAGTACTGCCGTTGGGCTTAGAATTGTTGCTACCACATGCGGCCAGGAGACTTACGCTGCCAATGCCACAGATCAACGCGAGTTGCCTTAATCGATTTGTCGAGGTTCTCACTTTATTGTCCTTTCTTCTTGGGTGTTGCATCGGGCATGAAACCCGAACCGGCGGCATTTGACGCCAAGCCGAAGCCCACCACAAGGGCCAATTCGGATGGTAGCCACAAGAATTCCGTTCCTCGTTGAATCCTGTGTGAAACTCGGCGACTCTTGCTGGAATCAAAGACAACAGAAGGGAGTTCGAGGCGATGTTAAGCAAGACCATGCAGGATGCTTTCAGCCAGCAAATCCAGAACGAGTTCTCGTCGGCGTATCTCTATCTTTCCATGGCGCTCTACTTCGAAGGGCAAAGCCTGCCCGGTTTCGCCAAGTGGATGCGCGTCCAGTTCACCGAGGAGCAGGCCCACGGGATAAAAATCCTCGACTATGTGGTCGATCGCGGCGGGACGGTCGCCCTGGCCACCATCGAAAAGCCGGCGGCGGATTTCAAGTCAGCCACCGACGTGTTCGAGCGCACGCTGGCCCACGAGCAGAAGGTGACCAGCCTCATCCACAACCTCTACGCTCTGGCCACCAAGGAAAGCGACTACGCCTCCATGGAAATGCTCCAGTGGTTCATCAAGGAGCAGGTCGAGGAAGAGAAGAACGCCAGTCTCATCCTGGATCAGCTCAAGATGGTGGGCGACAAGGGCTCCAGTCTGGTCATGCTCGACCATCGCATCGG
>PMBY01000021.1 GCA_003153875.1 Myxococcales bacterium
TCTCGAATCCTTGCGACTCCTGCAGACGTTGCACGTCAGGGGGCTGGTCGCTCCAGTCAAGGACTGGTCGCCGGTGCCTTCCGGGGTCAAGATCATTCCCTCGCCACCAACACGCCAGACAGCATCATCCAGGACCGCGCCGTAGCTGCGCGGGCTAGATTCACCGGATATTTGAACTTGGGCGCCACAATCCGAATGTCCGATAACAGATCTTTGCTCCTAATCTTTATGTAAACTACATTCACCTACACGCCCAAGCTATCCCTATAGCCGCTGAAGATCGAGGTCGGCAAGGATAGCGAGCCGTTTCGCCAGGTGGCTGGATGGAAAGAGCCTTTCGAGACGTGGAAAGCCGACTTCCCAGCCACGGACGCACGCTACGTGCGCGTGGCCCATCTGGGCACGGCTGCCTTCTACCTCTCCGAGGTGGAGGTCTACTAGTGCAGCACAGGCGCTGCATGATTTCGTTGGCGGTCTTCGGGTTGGAATAGCTTTGGAACGGGCACCCAGTCAATCGTAGGATGTAGAGGAATCCAACAGGCTGTGCTCAGGATCTTTACCCGCAGCACGGCAGCAGGCGAGACGGAAACGACGAGAGTCACTTCGTAGACGAAACCCGAAGGAGCACACATGGCCGTCCTGGTCACCGGAGGCGCAGGGTACATCGGTAGCGTTACGGTGGAACACCTGCTTTCGCACGGGGAGCAGGTTGTCGTGCTGGACAATCTGTCGCGTGGTCACCGCCTGGCGGTGGATCCGGCCGTTCCCTTCTACCAGGGCGCCGTGGGGGACAGAGGGCTGGTCGCTCGCATTGTGCGGGAGCAAGGAATCGAGTCCTGTATTCATTTTGCGGCCTATGCGTACGTCGCCGAATCTGTCCATGACCCGAGGATGTACTTCGAAAACAATATTGAGCAGGGGATAGCGCTGTTTGGGGCCCTGGAGCAAGCGGGCGTCCAACGGGTGGTATTCTCTTCCTCCTGCGTGACCTATGGCGAGCCCGAAAAGTTGCCCATCCGCGAGGATTCGCGGCAGTGGCCTGCGAACCCCTACGGGTGGTCCAAGCTTCTCCTGGAACGGCTGCTTGCTTCCTATGCCGTGTCCTACCGACTGAGGTTTGTGGCTCTGCGCTACTTCAATGCGGCGGGCGCTACGAAAAAGCACGGGGAACACCACGAGCCAGAAACGCACCTTGTTGCCAACGTCCTACGGGTGGCCGCGGGGAAACAGAACGACGTCTCCGTGTTTGGAGGTGACTACCCGACGCCTGATGGCACGGCGGTGCGCGACTACATTCACGTCAGCGATCTTGCGCAAGCACATGGGGCCGCCCTGGACTATCTTCGGCACGGCGGCGCTTCCGAGTTTGTGAATTTGGGAAGCGGGCGAGGCCATTCGGTTTTGGAGGTGATTGAGTGTGCCCGGCAGATCACCGGCAAATCAATCCCGATACGCATGGAACCGCCACGCCCAGGCGACCCTTCGCAGCTGGTTGCCGAAGCGAGCAAGGCACGGCATCTCTTCGGATGGGCCGCACCGCACTCCGATCTGGCGACCATCCTGCGTTCTGCGTGGGAGTGGCAACAGCGAAATCCCACAGGCTACGCCCACGAGTGATCTGAGCAATCGGGGAACCGCTGAAGACACCGCCCACCAGCGCCTTGCCCGGGTGTAGAAACGACGGTAAGGTGAGGCGCGCTAATACAGGACGCCAATCTCCAATGGCCAACGGATTTCGCCTTTCGGTCGCAATACCGCTCCACAATGAAGAAAGCGTTCTGCCAGAGCTGCTGTCTCGGCTGCGAACGGCGCTCGACCAGGTGCCCGGCGCTCAACACGAGTTGGTCCTCGTCGATGATGGGAGCACGGACAGAACCTACGAGATCCTGGAAATCGCCGCCACCCAGGATCCTCGCATCGTCGCGTTGTCGCTTTCTCGGAATTTTGGCCACCAAGCGGCGCTTACCGCGGCGCTTGATCATGTAACAGGCGACGCGACAGTTGTGATGGATGGAGATCTACAGGACATTCCCGAGGCTATCCCTCATCTTGTAGAGAAGTACCAGCAGGGCTTCGACGTCGTGCGCGCCAAGAGGGTGCGGCGCAAAGAACCGTGGCTTTTGCGCCTTTGCTACTTCTTGTTTTATAGGATGATGGCCAAACTGTCCGACCTTCGTTTGCCCCTAGACTCCGGTGATTTTAGCTTGATGTCACGAAGAGTCGTCGATCAATTGCGAAAAATGCCGGAGCATCACAGGTATCTGCGAGGAATGCGCAGCTGGGTAGGGTTTCAGCAGACCGCGATTGAAGTCGAGCGTGCCGAACGACACTCAGGACGGAGCAAGTACAGCTTGATGGGCCTGATGAAGCTGGCGTTTGATGGGATCTTTGCATTCTCAATTGTGCCGATCCGGGCGGCAGCCGTTGTGGGTGCGTGCGTGATGTCTGTTTCCTTTATCTACGTGCTGCACACCCTGTATGCGAAGGTCTTCCAACATAGGCCACCACAGGGCTTCACCGCATTGATTGTCGCCATTACGTTTCTTTCGGGCATGATCCTGTTCTTTCTGGGTGTTATCGGCGAATATGTGGGTCGCATCTACGAAGAAACCAAGGGGCGTCCCCAGTACATTGTCGGCCGGAGAGCGGGTCGCGCTTTCCGTGCGAATGAACCCGCAGAACACGGGTCGGAAAAGGACCCGCCGAGGTGAAGGCCAATGCCACCGACGTTCGGGCATCAGCATCACCAGTCATTTCAAGCGCTACTTTTGCTCCACCGAATCGCATCTGCAATGTCAGGCCCAAGTAGAAATGTCCCCCTGGGTCC
>PMBY01000173.1:0-2305 GCA_003153875.1 Myxococcales bacterium
TGCAGGCGCGGGTGCCCTTCATCCACTTCTTCGACGGCTTCCGCACCTCGCACGAGGTGCAGAAGATCGAACAGCTCACCGACGACGACATCAAGGCCATGGTCACCGACGACCTGGTCAACGCGCATCGAGCCCGCGCCATGACGCCCGACCGGCCCATCCTGCGCGGCACCTCGCAGAACCCCGACGTCTTCTTCCAGGCGCGCGAGGCGTGCAACAAATACTACGACGCGGCCCCGGCCATCATGCAGGCGCAGATGGACAAGTTTGCCAAGATCGTCGGACGCGCCTATCACCTGTTCGACTACGTGGGCCCGGCGGATGCCGAGCGCGTAATTGTGGTCATGGGAACGGGCGCCGAGATTGTGCATGAGACCGTGGATGTGTTGGCCAAGAAGGGCGAGAAGGTCGGCCTGGTCAAGGTGCGCCTGTACCGTCCGTTCTCGATGGACCACCTGATTGCGGCGCTGCCCAAGTCGGTCAAGGCCATCTCGGTCCTCGATCGCACGAAAGAGCCGGGCTGCGCTGGCGAGCCCATGTACCAGGACGTGATCACGGCCTTGGCCGAGGCCCAGTCAAACGGCAAGTTGCCCTTTGCCATGCCCAAGGTGGTCGGCGGCCGCTACGGTCTGTCGTCCAAGGAATTCACGCCGGCCATGGTCAAGGCGGTTTTCGACGACCTGAAGAAGCCGGCACCCAAGAACCACTTCACCGTGGGCATCAACGACGACGTGACCCACACCTCGCTCGCCGTGGACTACAGCTTCTCCACCGAGACCGACGCCGTGAAGCGCTGCCTGTTCTACGGACTCGGCTCTGACGGCACAGTGGGCGCCAACAAGAACTCGATCAAGATCATCGGCGAGGAGCCCCGCTTCTATGCCCAGGGCTACTTCGTCTATGACTCGAAGAAGGCCGGCGCGGTCACTGTGTCGCACCTGCGCTTTGGACCCGACGTGATTCGCTCCAGCTACCTCATCACGGAGGCGCAGTTCCTGGCCTGCCACCAGTGGTCGTTCCTCGAGCGCTACGACATGCTCCAGTTCTGCCAGTCGGGTGGGGTGTTCCTGCTCAACAGCGTGTACGGCCCGGAAGAGGTCTGGGACAAGCTGCCACAAGAAGTGCAGCAGCAGATTATCGACAAGAAGCTGCGTTTCTACGTGATCGACGCCTACAAGGTCGCCAAGGAAACTGGCATGGGGGCGCGTATCAACACCATCATGCAGACCTGCTTTTTCAACATCTCGGGCGTGCTGCCCGCGGAAGAGGCCATCGCCAAGATCAAGAAGACCATCCAGAAGACCTACGAGCGCAAGGGTCCCGATGTGGTGCAGAAGAACTTCAAGGCCGTGGATCATTCGGTGGCCAACCTGAAGCAGGTCAACTACCCGCAGAAGGTGTCGAGCAGTTTCAAGATGCCGCCCATCGTGGCCAAGGAAGCGCCCGAGTTCGTACACAAGGTGACCGCGGAGATCATCGCGGGCCGCGGCGACCAGCTGCCGGTCAGCGCCTTCCCGGTCGACGGAACCTTCCCGACCGATACCGCGCGGTGGGAGAAGCGCAACATCGCGATGGAGATCCCGGTGTGGTACCCGGACCTCTGCATCCAGTGCAACAAGTGTACGCTGGTGTGCCCGCACGCCGCCATCCGCGCCAAGGTCGTCGACGCGAAGCTGCTGGAGAAGAAGCCGGCGACTTTCAAGGCCGTTAAGTACAAGGCCAAGGAATACGGCGATGTGATGTACGCCCTGCAAAGCGCGCCCGAGGACTGCACCGGCTGCAACCTGTGCGTGGAGGTCTGTCCCGCCACTGACAAGAAGGACAAGACCAAGAAGGCCATCATGATGGAGTCGCAGATTCCGCTGCGCGCCCAGGAACGCGACAACTATGCCTTCTTCCTGGATCTGCCTGAGGTGGACCGCCGCCTGGTCAAGGTCGACTCGGTCAAGGGTTGCCAGTTCCTGCAGCCGCTCTTTGAGTACTCGGGGGCCTGCGCTGGCTGCGGCGAAACCCCCTACGTGAAGCTGCTGACTCAGCTCTTTGGCGATCGCGCCATCATCGGCAACGCCACCGGATGCTCGTCGATCTACGGCGGCAATCTTCCCACCACGCCGTACGCCAAGAACAAGGACGGGCGTGGCCCGGCCTGGAACAACTCGCTNNAGCAGAACGACTACGCCAAGGTTCTGCTGAAGAAGCTGTCGGGTCAGTTGCCAGGCGAGTTGGTCGCGGGGCTCGTGGAAGCCAACCAGGCCGACGAGAAGGGCATCTTTGAGCAACGCGAGCGCGTGGCCCTGCTCAAGCA
>PMBY01000173.1:2343-18481 GCA_003153875.1 Myxococcales bacterium
CAGTGCTCGAAGGCGACCCCGACCGGGGCTGTGGCCAAGTTCGCGGCGGCCGGCAAGCCCACGCCCAAGAAGGATCTGGGCCTGATGGCCATCGCGTACCGCAACTGCTACGTCGCCAAGATCGCCATGGGCTACAGCGACATCCAGAGCGTGCGGGCCCTGATCGAGGCCGATGCCTATGATGGGCCTTCCATCGTCATCGCGTACAGCCACTGCATCGCTCACGGCATCGACATGGCCAAGGGCATGGACAACCAGACCGCAGTGGTCGACAGCGGCGCCTGGACCCTGTACCGCTTCAACCCGGACCTCTACAACAAGGGAGAGCACCCGCTCAAGCTCGACTCCAAGGCGCCCAAGATGACCTACGAACAATGGGCGATGACCGAGACGCGATTCCGATCGTTGGCCCAGGTCATGCCGGAGCGCGCGCGCGCCCTGATGGAGCAAGGCCAGCGCGAAGCCAAGGCGCGCTGGAAGCTGTACGAGGCTCTGGCAATCGCTGGCGTCGACTCGCCCTTCGCCCCACCCGCCGGGGATAAGACGGTCTCGTAGTACAGGAGTGAAACAATCAAGGCCCGGGCGCCTGCGAGGGTTCCCGGGCCTTCTTCTTGTCAGCCTACTGGAACGAGAGCGCGGTCACGCAGAAGTCGAAAGTCCCGACGGTCGAACCGGAACTGACATTGAACTGGATCGTCGGTGTGTTGGGCGCGCTAGTCAGTGCCACCCCGGTGGCCAGGCCCGAGCAGATTGTATTGAAACTGGTCCAAGGAATGGTCTGGGTGGCCGCNNGGCGACAGGTTGACTCCGAAGCCAACTCCCCAAACTGTCCCTGCGGGTGGATTCCATGCGCCGGTGGTGCCCGCTACGCAGAGACTGTTCGGCGCCATGCAGATGGACGATTTGCCTGTCAAGTCAGTATATGTGAAGTCGTAGCCACTATACATGCCAACGGTGCAATAATTGCCCGGGCAAGCGAATCCGCCGGTGCTCTTCGGCGGCGAGCAGGTGACCGTCGAGCCGCCTGCGGCCGTTGAGGAGCTACCGCCCACGCCGCCGACGCCGCCAATTCCGCCGCTGCTGCCGTTCGTCGCCGTGCCGCCGGCACCAGCGCCGCCCGAACCGGCCGCACCCGCGTCGGTGCCAGCCTTTCCGCCAGCGCCGCCGGCTGCATCTACACCGGCATCGGCGCCAGGCATTTCGGTCACGAAAGCGACATCGTCGACGCACATGTCGAAGGTCGTGCCGGACGCGAATTGCCACGATATGTTCACGATCCCATCCGAGGCGAAGGGTAGGAAAGGAACACCCCATCCGCCACGGGTCAGTTGGGTCCAGTAGATGGTGTATTGGCTCCAGGCCGGTGCAAGCGTGATGGACGTATAGTAGTTGTCGTAGCACCCGCTCCCCGAGCACTTGCCGCCCGATGGGTCGGTGTTGATGTCGCTGAATATGACGGAAACGGTCGCGCTGGCACGTGTGGTTTCGCCAAGCCGCGCCCAGAACCTCAGCCCGCGATAGCCGCGGCCAGAGGCGTTGTAGCCGAGCTTGGTGCCACCTGGGTTGTCAAGATCGAATCCAATTGATGCGCCCCACTGGGTCCTGGCAACCGGGTCAAAGGGCGCGCACTTGCCGAAGGTTCTTATCGAGTGGGCGCTGCCGTCAGCGCCAGGGGTGACGTAGGGAACGACTTGCCCCGGCACGGGCGTCTGGACGGTATTTGGGTCCCCATCGTTGAAGGTCTGCCAATGCCCGATCCGACCTTCACAGGCCGGAAGCCAACCCCCGAGGATCTCCTCCATGTCGTCGATGAGGCCGGGCGTGCACACGCCTGACGAGCCACCCGATCCCGTGGAACCGCCAGTCGCGCCTGTGCCAGCAGATCCGCCCGCGCCAGTCGTGCCGCCTTTCACTCCTCCTGCTCCGCCAGCGCCGCCAGTGCCGCCGCCTGCGCTTGTCGTGCCGCCTTTCACTCCTCCTGCTCCGCCAGCGCCGCCAGTGCCGCCGCCTGCGCTTGTCGCGCCGCCTATCACGCCGCCCGCGCCGCCGCCTGCGCCGGCCGTGCCGCCACCGGTGGCAGGTGCACCGCCCTGTCCGCCAGCCCCTGCGTCCGGACCCATGGTCACAGCCGCCAGGTTCACCGTGATATCGGTCTCACCACCAATAACCAGATCCTTGCTCGCCTGGCCGTGCGCCACCGTCAGATTCTGAGCGTTGAGCCCGTCGACGCTCACGTTGATACTGCCGCTACGAGAAGTGGGCACGGTGGCGGACAGGGTGGTGGGAAACACAATGGGAGTTGATGTCGCATTCGCTGGGTAGCTGCGAGTCTCCGATGTACCGGCGTTGGTGAAGGTCACGTTGAGATGCGTGATCCCGGTCAGGTTGGGGGCGTCTACATTGACGAGCACGACGTCTTGCGAACCGCCGCTGCTGGCCTTGCAGGCGAGTGACAGAAGAACCAAGCCCAGGAGAATTCGTCGCATGGTTGTCCCCTACTGGAAGATGGGCTGGTTGCCGAGCGTCGTGTTTGGGATCCCCTTCGACGATCCCGAGGAGAGCACGACGGCGGTGACCACGCCTGCTGCAATCACCGCACTCACACCCACCCCTGTCCAGAACCACCACGTCTTGTACACGGGTGGGGATTCGTCCGCGGGCGCGGCAGCATGCAGGTCAGCGCCTGCTGGCACATCAGCCCCTGGCCCAGTGCCGGAGGCCGCTGGCAAGGGCGAAGGCGGGGTTCCGAAAGTCGGGAAGTCGCTCGTGCCTGGCCCGGCTGGCTCAGCCGCGGCCGGTGCCGCCGTCGCTGGCAGGGCACTGCCTTGGGTCTCGACAGGGGGCGCGGCGGGCGGGACGGCAGGCGTGCTGCTCGGAGCCTGGGCAGCGGGCGGGACAGCCGCAGGAGGAGCCGTGGGCAAGGTTCCTGGTGGCGGCGCCGTTTGCGCACTCTTCATCTCAGACAGCAGCTTTTCCAGTTCCGGAATCCGCTTCTCGACCTGAACCCGATTGGCTGCGTCGGCAGGTGCTGTGCGCAGGTAGGATCGATAGGCGGTGATGGCACGGTCAGGCTTGCCGGCAAGCCGGTAGGCCTGGCCGACGTTGAAGAGCAGGGCAGGGTCCGGCACGTGGCGATAGGCTTCCTCGTAGTGCCGGGCAGCGTCGTCGTAGTAGCCGAGGTTGTAGGCTGCTGTGCCGGCCGCCACTTCGGCCCGAGCCGCGTCCTCTTTCTGGCCCGCCCACAATGACGAGCTGCCAAGTAGGATCAGCAAGCCAAGCCCGGCCTGAATTGTCGCCGATCGAACAGCCATCAAAGCCTCCTGTCGCAAGACGGCTGGCATTGTCGCCCCGCACATGGCCGTCAGTCAAACCCGGCCTAGTCGCGTGGGGAGCCGGCGAGCTCTGCTCGCCGCGGACCATCGCGCGAGGCCGACCGAAGCGAGCGGGGTGGGGGTGGCAGGTGGGGGGCCGAAGGGCGGAGCGAACCCTCCCAGTTCCCATATCAGCGTCCGGTCGGGTCCAGATACTTGTCGGCCTCCTGGCGCTGGAAGTGCTCCATCTGCGCCTTCTCGAGGCCGCGGATGATCTGCTGGGCCGGGCCAGCGGACATCTGGAAAGGGCAGAACTCGGCCGAGCGGAAAGCGATATCCTGGCGCACGACTTCGTTGGGATGCTTCTGTAGCTGCAGGCCGAAGCACATGATCTCACCGTCCTTGCCAAAGCGGCCGGTGGCCAGGATCTCCACACATTCGAAAATGGTCTTGAGCGGACAAGGCCGAGCTTCGTAGCGCTCGTGGAGCAGGCCGTCGCGGCCAGGACGGATGGGAATGTTTCGCCCGTGGACGCTGACCGAAGTCGCTGTCACTGGGCTGTCCCATGGGCTCGTGCCAGGCACGGGCCCGAAGGTCAGGAAGCGGGGATTGACGGACAGACCCAGTCCGGATTTCACGACGTCGATGAATCCGTCCAGGTTGGCGTCGACGTCACGCTGAGATGTGGACCCGTCGCCCAGTTGCTTGCGGCATGAGATGAGGAGGGCGGCCCAAAGGATCACACCAATCAGACGTGAAAAGCGCATGCCTCTATCGTCGCGCGGGTCGAGACTCGCTGCAAGCGCAGCGAGCGACGCAACCGACGCGCTGGCCAGGGAATCGAATCAAGCCCACAGTTAGCGGCCACGAACGTCAGCAAGGTGCAGAACTGGCGGCTGATAGTGCTAGTCGTCGTCGCCATCGTTTCTGTCTCGGATTGGCCACGGTTCGGCGCGGGGCGGGGTGGGCGACCCGGCGCTGGTGGCGGGACCGCGGACACGACGGGCCTCGGAACGCCGTTTTTTGTCGGCCTTCGAGCCACAAGTTACCATTTCGGTCACCGTGGTATGTCAGTGTCGGGAAACTCGATACCCGATAGATCGCGATTTGTCGCCAGTTAGACCATGCACGCCCAGGTTGGTGGCCACGGCCCGAGACTTGCATCAAAAGAAGCGGAATACCGCGATGCTTGCCACGAGCTTGGCTAGGGGCCGGAACCGCAGCGGCTTCACGCTGGTGGAGCTCATGATCGTTGTGGCCATCATCGGCATACTGGCAGCGATCGCTATTCCTGCCTTCAGCCGATATATCAAGAAGGCTCGCGCCGCCGAAGCCGTCGGTCATCTCAACAAGGAGTGGGCAGGGTCATTGAGCTACTACGTGACGGATCATGCGAGCGGCGGCGGTGGGGTGCTGCCCCAGCAATTCCCCGGGCCGAGCGCGGCTTGGGCCAGCGCCACTGAGTGTGCGTGCGAGACTGGCCAGCGCTGTATTCTTGGAAACTCGGTTTGGATGACCGATTTGGTGTGGCTGGCCTTGAGTTTTTCAATCCCCGACGCCCACCACTACATGCCGGGATATAGCGGGTCCGGGACCGGCATCGGCGCTCAGTTTACGGCCTATGCCAAGGGCGACATGGACTGCGACCATACGCTGGCCGAGTTCATCCGGGTGGGGGGAGTCAACGCGGCCGGAGACCCGGTGGGCAACTTCCAGCCCGTCGTGATCAACGAGCTAGAGTAGCGCGGGCTGGCCCCCGCCGCTTCTGGAGCCGCGAACGGGTTGCCGGATCGTGTGGAATCGCTACACGCCTGCGCACTCGGGATCGTCCTGACGTGAGCGCGGCAGTGGCTCCACCTCGCGCACTCCCAGCAGCCGGACCCAGGCGCGGTACATCACCGGCAACACGATCAGGGTCAGTAGACAGGCGCTCAGGGTGCCGAACACGATCACCACCGCGATGGGTTTCTGCGTGTCGGAACCGATGGCGCGGCTGAGCGCGGCGGGCACCAATCCCAGCGCGGCCAGCAGCGAGGTCATGAGCACGGGGCGCAAGCGCTCGCGGCAGCCCGCGGTGATGGCGCGCTCCACCGGCATGCCGGCACGGTGGCGTTCGGCGATGGCTGACACGACCAACACGCCGTTGAGAGAGGCCTGCCCGATGAGCGCGATAAACCCCACCGCGGCGGCCACACTCAGCGGCATGCCAAAGGCGCGCAACGCGAACACGCCGCCGATGAGCGCAAAAGGCACGTTCAGCAGGGTGAGCAGCGCCAGCGAGAAGGAATCAAAGGCCTTGAACAGCAGCATGAGGGTGATGACCAGCGCCACCGGAACGACGACCTGCAGCCGCCGCATGGCGCGCTCCTTGCTCTCGAATTCTCCGCCCCATTCGATGCCCATGCCGGCGGGCAGGGGCGCCTCCTTGCCCACGCGCGCGCGCGCTTCGTCCACGAAGCTTCCCAGGTCGCGGTCGCGCACGTTCATGCGCACGCCAATGTAGCGCCGGCCATTCTCGCGGTTGATGGCGGCGCGGCCGAATCCCGTGTGCACATGCGCCAGCGATTCCAGCGGCACGGTCATGCCGCCCTCGACCGCCACGCGCAGCTTGCGGATCTTTTCGATGTCATCGCGCTGGGACAGGGGCAGGCGCATGACCACGTCGAAACGGCGCTCGCCATCCCAGAAGGTCGACAGGGGCCGGCCGCCAAGGGCCGTCTGAAAGACATGCTGAAAATCTCCCAAATTCATGCCATAGCGGGCCAGCGCCATGCGATCCGGATCCACCTGGATCTGGGGCAGCTCGCCGCTCTTGACGATGCCCAGGTCGGCCACACCCGGAACTTTGCCCAGAGCCATCTTTACTTTGTCGGCCTGCTTCTGCAGGGCCACCAGATCTTCGCCGTAGATCTTCACCGCGATCTGGCCGAACTGGCCGCTGATGTTCTCGTTCACGTTGTCGCGAATGGGCTGCGAGAAGTTGACCTCGACGCCGGGCATCTCGGCGATGGACTTGTGGAGAGCCTTGATCACGTCCCCCAGGGTGCGCGTCTCACGCGGCCACTCGGAGGCAGGCTTCAGCTTGACGAAAAACTCCAGGTTGCTGGCCAGCGAGGGGTCGGTGCCATCCTCGGGCCGGCCGAGCTGCGACAAGACGTCGTCCACCTGGGGCGCCGCGCGGATGATCTGCGACAGGTGGGGAACGAAACGCCGCCCTTCCGACAGCGATACGTTGGAGGGCAGGGTAAAGGTGAGGTACAGGCTGCCCTCGTTCAGTTCGGGCAAGAACTCCGAGCCCAGGCGGCCGAGCGTCAGCACGCTGACCAGCAGAGCCGCGCCGACGCCCGCCAATACCAAGCTGGGCCGTCTTAGCGCCCAGGCCAGGGTAGGCGCGTAGAGACGGTCCACGGCCAGCAGCACCGGCGATTCCCGATGCGCCGCGGGCTTGCGATAAACGAACATCATCAGCACGGGTATCAGCGTCACCGAAAACAGCAACGCGCCCGCCAGCGCGCTGACCACGGTGTTGGCCATGGGCGCGAACATGCGGCCCTCCACCCGCTCGAGCATGAAGATGGGCAGGTAGGCAGCCATGATGATGAGCAGCGAGAAAACCGTAGGTCGGACCACGCTGCGCACGCCTTGCAGAATGCGTTCCTCCAGGGTGATGGGGCGCGGGCCATCGGGGGCGGCCAGCCGGCGCGCGACGGCTTCGACCAGGACCACGCCGCCGTCCACGATCACGCCGAAGTCCACCGCGCCCATGGACAGGAGGTTGGCGCTCATGCCGCGCGAGCGTAGGTAGATGAATGAGGCCAGCAGTGACAGCGGAATCAGGGTGCCCACGGCCAGCGCCAGACGCAGATCAAGCAGGAAGACGAACAGAACCAGGGTCACGAGGAGCGCGCCCTCGAGCAGATTGCGCCCGACGGTGCGCAGGGTGGTGTTGACCAGGTCGGTGCGGTCGTAGAAGGGCACCACACGCGCAGCGTCGGGCGCCAGGCGCCGGTTGACGTCGTCGACGGCGGCGCGCACGCGCTCCAGCACCACCGAAGGGTTTTCACCTCGGCGCAGAAGCACGATGCCTTCGACGGCTTCTGTCTCTTTGCCGTGGCTGACCACGCCCTGCCGCGGGGACCAGCCGTCAGCTACGTCGGCCACGTCGTGCAGGAAGACGGGCGTTCCCTCATGGGTGGCCACGCGCACCTGGCGCAGATCCTCGATGGTGTGGAACAGACCCTGGCTGCGGATCACGAACTGCTCAGCGCCGCGCTCCAGGATTCCGCCCGAGGCGTTGACCGAGCCGGCGGAGATGGCCTGTTCCAGATCGGCCAGGGTCAGGTGGTGGCGGGCCAGGCGCAGGGGATCAGGCTGCACGTGAATCTCGCGTTGCAGGCCGCCGTAGCTGACCACGTCGGCCACGCCCAGCACGCGCATCAGTGCGGGCCGCACCACCCAGTCCTGCAGCGTGCGCAGCTTCATGGGATCCTGCCGCGCGCCTTGCAAAGTGTAGCGGTACACCTCGCCGATGGGGGTGGCCAGCGCTCCTAGGTTGGCGGTCACGCCTTCGGGCAGATCCGCGCCGCGCAGCCGCTCCAGCACCTGCCCTCGCGCGTGCAACGCGTCCTCTCCCTCCTGAAAGGTAAGGGTGACGTAGGACAGGCCGAACATGGAGATGTTGCGCAGGCGCGCCAGACCTGGGGTGCCGTTCAAGGCGCGCTCGATGGGCAGGCCGATCTGGCGCTCCACCTCCTCGGAAGGCTGGCCGGGAAAGAGCGTGATGACGTTGACCTGGGTGTCGGTGGGATCCGGGAACGCCTCTACAGTTAGACTCTGGAACGACAGGTATCCCCACACCGCGAAGGCCGCGGTGGCGAAAAGCACCGCCCCCCGATTCTTGAGTGAAAAGGCAACCAGCTTTTCGAACATGATGCGGCTCCTCGGAACGCGCGCCTAGTCCGCCAGATCGACCTCGTTGAGCAGGAGGAGCGCGCCGGTCGAGACGTAGCGAGTTCCGGGGGCAAGGCCGGCGAGAAGTTCCACCTCACCGTCGCGCTGGCGGCCCAGGGTGACGGTCACACGCTCCAGGCGAGTGGGAGTCTTGGCCACGAACACCACGGACTTTTCCCCGTCGGTCACCACCGCGCTGGACGGCACGCGCACCCGCGAGGAAGTGGCCGGCGGAGAGAACAGGATTTCGACCAAGCTGTTGGGCCGCAGCGCCCGATCCCCGTTGGCCACGCGGATGCGAACCTCTACCGCGCGCCGCTGCGGGTCCACGACTTCGGAAACATGCTCGACCTTCCCCTGGCGCACCACGGTGCCCCCCTGGGCCCGGATCTCGACCTCGGCGCCTTGCTTCACGTCGGCCGAATCGTTCTCGGCGACGTCGGCCAGAACCAGGACCTCATCCAGGTCGGAGATCTGTACCAGAGGCTTGTCCCGCCCGGGCGTCACTTCCTGGTTGGCGTAGACATCAATGTCCACCACGGCCCCCCGCCGCGGCGCCGTCACCCAGAACAGGTTGGGTCCGTCGGCCGCGATCTTCAGGCTTTGCAGTTTGGAACGCGCAGTCTGCTGGGTCAGCTCGGCCTCTTTCAGCTGGGCCTCGGCAATCAGCTGCTCCTTTTCGGCGGTGGCCTGCATGCGCACCAGATCGCGCGTGCGTTCGAGCACCTTCTGCTTAACCACGACATCGGCGCGGGCTGATTCGCGCGCGCTCTCCAGCTCGGCCATCTCGCCGCTGCGCACGGAAAATAGGCGCGCGCCCTTCTCTACGTGGTCGCCCAGCCGCACGGCCACGCGATCGATGCGTCCGCCCAGAGGCGTGCCCACGGCGGACGTGCGCCGTTCGTCGAAACCGATGCGGCCAGGATTGGGCAGGGGCGCCAGCGCCGGTGCGGTCTGCGCAACCGCCAGTTCCACGTACTTCCACTGCGGTGCGGAGGTCGGCAGATTGATGCCGCCCTCGTCGGCGAGGCGGCTGGGGGCGGGCTGAGGGGTCTTGCCTTTTGCACCCAGGAATGCCCAGGCCGCAACAGCGACAGCGAGGATCAGGGCCGCCAGGCCCAGTCGCTTTACTCGCCGTGGCCGTGGCGAGGGTACCGTCATGATGGGCTGGCTGAAGGTGGGCGAGGTAATCATGGCATCACACGTTGGCGGAGATCGTCGATGGCAACCGGAGAAGTCCCGGCAGCGCGCAGAAGTGCGAGAGAAGTTTCGAAACTGGCGAGTTCCAGGTCCGCGGCGTCCGCCAGCAACTCGCCCAGGGTGCGCCGCGCTTGCAGGAGATCCTGCAAGGGCGCGCCCCCGGCGGTGACGGCTTTTGCGATGCGCTCGACGATCCCTTGCGCCATGGGCAGGGTGGTCCCGCGGGTGCGCACGCGCCGGGCGCGCAGCTCGTCCATCTGGCGCAACAGGAGGGGCATTTCCAGATTGGCCTGCGCCGTGGCCAGATCGCGGCTGCGCCGCGCGGCCCAGCGGCTGGCGGAGGCCTCGGCGCGATCGGATCGGCCGCGCTCGAAGACTGGCAGCGGGAAGGACAGGCCAACCGACAGGCTCTTGCCCTGGCTGCCCGAGACCAGGAACGTGTCGTAGGAAAACCCGACGCGAACCGCGGGATCGGGCCAGACACGCGCCTGCGCCAGCTCGCCCGTGGCTTGGGCTGCCGCTTCGGTGGCCACCAGTGATCTCAGATCAGGTCGGTCGTCCAGCTTGGCCCGCAGATGTTCCAAACTGTCCGCCGAACGCGCGACGGCGTTGTCGAAGAAAGCCTGGGCCTGCTCTGCGCTGCCGAAGGGTTCACAGGTGGCACCGGTCAGGTGCGCGCAGTCGGTCAGTGCGGCGGCCAGCTTGTGCCGTTCCTCGGCCAGCGACGAGCGCAGGCGCTCTTCCTCCAGGCGCGCCCGCTCATACTCGAGGGCCGCGGCGTCGCCCTTCTCGGCGCGCCGGTGCTGCAGCTCGGTCAATTTGGCGGCGTCGTCCACCAGCCCCGAGAGCGCGGCCGCGCGTTGTTCTGACGAGGCGACACGCCCAATTACCGCCAAGAGCTCCAGCCAGGTCTGGCGAAGCTGGTTGGCGGCATCCCATAGCACGGCGTCGGCTCCGTGGCGGGCGGCACGCTGGCGCGGCCCACGCTTGCGGATCTCGAAGGGCTGGGTCAGCCCCACGGCATAACTGGGGACGTTGGCCAGGCTGTTGGAAAGCCCGGGCGGATTGGTATCGCCGACGGGAATGGTGTTCCAGCTCAGGTCCAGCGTGGGGTTGGGCAGCGCCTCGGCTCGGACGATCTGGGCGCGCGCTGTGGCCACGCGGGCGCGGGCCACGGCTAGGTCAGGGGCTCGTTCCCAAAGCAAACGGCCCAGGTCAGGGTCGGGCGGAAGCGCGGCAAGTCGCAGCGAAGCCGGCTGTTCCAAGTCGGCCGAGCCCAGCAGGAGAAGTGCGGGAAGTGCAACCAAGGAGAGCATTCCGGGCGCACATCCAGCAAGCGACGTGCCCACGCCAGAGCACGCAAGGGCGCGGTCTGGCGCGAGAAGCAATGAAAGCTTTTTGAAGCTGGAAACGGAGCCCGAAAGATTCTTTCACTAGTCAGTAGTAACTGGAGCCTGTCGGGAAATTGCGAGCCGCCCGAAGGGCCAGTACGCGAATCGCGGCTCGCGGGTCGCGTGGGCGTGAGGGTGAGCGTGTTCGTGGGCGGGACGCGGAAGACGGATAGCGTGGCCGCCCACCTCGCGCAACGCGACCCACGCTGGTCGCTAGACGCCGGCCGCTCACGCTACCGCTACCGCTCACGCGCGCCGCTTCCCGCGGGCCGTCCGCTACTCCGGCTCCTCGTCACTGCCGATGCGCTTGAGGAAGGTAGGATAGGAAATCCCGAGGGCACGGGCTGCTTCCATGCGCTTGCCGCCGAGCTGATCGAGGACGTGGCGCGCGTAGCGGCGCTGCAGCTCCTCGATGTCGATGGGCGAGCCTTCCACGCGGAAACTGGCGCCGGCGGGCGCTGCTGAGCCCGCGGCCGAGCCGGCCAGCACATCCAGATCGAGCTCGGGTCCCGCGGCCAGCACTAGTGCGCGCTCGAGGACGCTACGCAGTTCGCGCACGTTCCCGGGGAATGAATAGCGCGCCATGCGCTCAAGCGCGTGCGGGCCCAACCGTACCTCGCGCCGGCCCAGCTCAGCCGCCAGATCGGCCAGCATGGCCTGGGCCAGCGGCAGCAGGTCCGCGGGTCGGTCGCGCAGCGGCGGTACGTCGATGCGGAACACAGACAGGCGAAACCATAGATCCTCGCGGAAGGCGCCCGCCGCGATCTGCTTCTCCAGATCACGGTTGGTAGCGGCGACCACGCGCGCGGAACTCGATTGCTCGGCCACGCCGCCCAGCTTGCGGAAACGGCCCGAGTCGAGGAACGTCAGGATCTTGGGCTGCACATCGATGGGCAATTCGCCCACCTCGTCCAGGAAAAGCGTGCCGCCGTTGGCCACCTCGGCCAACCCGCGGCGTGCCGTCCGCGCGTCGGTGAAGGCGCCGCGCTCATAGCCGAATAGCTCGCTCTCGATGGTGGTGGCGGGTAGGGCAGCGCAGTTCACATGCACGAAGGGCGCGTCCTCGCCGAAGGTCAGTGCGTGCAGGTGGCGCGCCAGCACTTCCTTGCCCGTGCCCGTTTCGCCCAGGAATAGGACCGGACTTTTCGGGCTGCCCGCGATCCGTTGCAGCATTTCGATCACGCGGCCGAAGCACTCGGATTGCCAGGGCGCCAGGCGCCGCCGGCCGGACAGCTCCTGCTCGGCCTGTTGCAGCCGGTCGCGCAGGCGAACCGTGCCGACCGCCTGGCGCGCCTTCATGGCCAGATCGGCCAGTTCCACCGGCTTGACCAAGTAGTCCGTGGCTCCGCTGCGAATGGCGTCCACCGCGCTCGCGATCTCGCTGTTGGCGGTGACGATCACCACCGGTACGCCGGGCAGGCCGGTGCGCAGCTCTTCGAGGTAGGACAGCCCGTCACCGTCGGGTAGGCGCCGGTCCAGGATGACCAGGCCGGGCGCCTCGCGGGCCGCCTCCTTTCGCGCCTCGTGCAGCGAGCGCGCGAGCGTGACCTCGAAGCCCTCGCGCCGCAGGGCGGTGGCAGCCATGGCCCCGAAAGACCGATCGTCGTCGACGAGAAGGATGGTCACGCTCACGTCTGCGCTCCGCGAGGCAGCTCGATGATAAAGCGAAGGCCGTGCTCCCCGCGCTGGAAGCGTAGCACGCCGCCTTGGTCCTCCACCGCTCGGCGGGCCATGGAGAGGCCCAGGCCGATGCCTTTGGACTTGGAGGTGGCAAAGGGTTCGAAGAGCCTGGTCTCAGCATCGGGCGCCGAATCTCCGGCGTTGTCCTCGACCGCGATGACGGCGGTCCGGTCGGCCATGGCCAGCGTGACGGTCACGCGCGGGTCAGGCGCGCGGCCCATGTCGCGCGCCGCTGCCGCGGCCTCCACCGCATTGCGGACCAGGTTGTCCACGGCAGTGGCGAGCAGCAGGGGATCGCAAGCGGCCTCCGCCGCCGCATCCAGCTCACTGGACACGGTGACGTCGGCCGCCTCGGGCAGTGTGGCCTTGAGCCCGTCCACGGTTGCGCTCACAAGCGGCGCCAGGCGCGTGACGGCCAGTTGCGGGGCCGCCGGTTTGGCAAACTGGAGCAGCGAGGTGCCCAGGTGGCGCAGGCGATCGACTTGGCCGCGCAGCACCGACACCGGCGCCAGCGCCTCGCCCGAATCGCCCAACAAGGTCAGCGCCGCATTGATGGAATTGAGCGAGTTCTTGATCTCGTGCGCGATGAGCGACGAGGCGCGGCCCAGATCGGCCAGCCGCTCTTGCCGGCGCGTCTGGGCCTCCAGCAGCAAGAAGCGCCGGTAGACCAGGCGGACGAACAGCGTGAGCATGAGCACGGCGCCCAGCTGCACGGCGCTGATGAGCGCGAACTGCAGGATGAAGCGCGAACGGATGGGCGCCAACAATGGATCCTCACGCGCCAACAGCATGAGCTGAAGGCCGGTTGCCTTCACTGGAGCGAATGCGACAAAGCGTCCCCCATCCAAGGCCAGCTCGCCGGGCTCGGCTCCAGTCCCCAGCCCGCGCAGGCGTGCGGCCAGCTCCGGGATCGCCAGCCAGGGACTGGCATCGCCCAAGGCCACGATTTGGTCGCGCCGATCGAAAAGTGCGAGCCTGGTGTCGCCCAGCGCATCGACTCGAGGCAAGGCGGACTGGAAGGCGCCCACGATGCCCACAATGGCGCCTGTCATGCTTCGATTTCGTATGATGGGCGCAGAAACAACCAGCAGTCCTTCGGGTTCGCGCTGCAGAAGACCGTAGGCAGGCGTGCTGGTTTTCAGCAGTTCCTGGAACCAGGCCTCATGCACGGCCGAGTGCCCCAGGTCGTCAAGTGGCGAAGGCTGGCTGCCCACGAGGCGGCCCGAGTTGTCGACGAAGGCCACGCCGCGCACGAACAGGGCCGAGCTGCGGTGGCTGACCTCGAGCAGGGCCTGCTCCGGCGCCAGGCGCTCGTCGCCGAGGTCCACCTCCGGCCGTTCGGCCAGACGCACGAGCTCCGCTTCCAGCACGGAAAGATGGTGACCCAGGGCGCTGGCGTACAGGCGCGCATCGCGCAGCACGCGCTGGTGTGCCTGCTCGCGCAGCTCGGCCACGTCGCTGCGGTAGGAAAGCAGCGGCCCGACGATGGCCGTGAGCGCAGCCGCCGCGAAGATGACGATCAGGTGCGGCGCAAGTTGCCGCTCGACGCGGGCCAGCGGGCGATGGGAATTGTCGGGCGGCATGTGATGGTGAGGCCGGCCATGCTAGCCGAAACTCAGGCCACAGGTTCTACGGGGTTCGGCCCCGATGCAAGGGGCGCGTGCTCGGACCACGCGCGACGGGCGCTCACACCAGCGGATCGGGCTGCGGTCGCTTGCGGAAGGCCAGCGAGAGCAGCGCCGGCTGCAGCAGGCGTGGCAGGATGACGAGTGCCAGGGCTCCACCGATCACCACGATGGCCAGCGGCTTTTGGGTCTCCGAACCGATTCCGCGCGAGAGGGCGGCGGGAAGCAGGCCCAGCATGGCAACCGAGGCAGCCATCAGCACCGGTCGCAACCAGCGTTCCGCTGCCTTCCGGGCCGCGCTTTCCGCCGACTCGCCTTGTCGGCGCAACTGCTGCGCGTAGGTGACCACCAGCAGGGCGTCTTGGATGGAAACCCCGAGAATCGAAATGAACCCCATGGCCGCCGAAATTGAGAAATCAGTGCCGGTGAGGAAAAGGGCCACGACACCGCCACTGGCTGCCACGGGCGCGCCCAGCAGCACGATGAGGGTGTCGCGCGCGTTTTTGACCGAGCTGTAAACCAGAAACATGATGACCAGCAGAGTGACGGGGACAATGATCAGCAGGCGCGCCGTGGTCTCGCGCAGCTGGTTGATCTCGCCCGCCCATTCCAGGTGCGTGTCGTAGGGCAGCTTGACGTGCGCGGCGATCTTGGCCTGCGCCTCGGCGATGGTCGAGGCCAGGTCGCGCCCGCGCACCGAGAACTTCACTGGGACATAGCGCCGCAGATCCTCGCGGAAGATGACCGACGGACTGTCTTCCTCCACCACGTCAGCCAGTTGCCCCAGTGGCACTTGCGCACCGTCGGGTGCGGCCACCAGAATGGCGCGGATGGCGCGCTGGTCGCGCCGGTAGGGCTCGGCCCAGCGCACGGTCAGGTCGAAGTGCTTTTCGCCCTCGTACACCTGCGTGATGGCCAGCCCGCCGATGGCGGCTTGGATAACGGCCGCCACGTCGCCGGTGTTGAGACCATAGCGTCCAGCGGCGGTGCGCGATGGCGTGATGCGAATCGCGGGTTGGCCGAGCGAGCGGAAGATCCCCAGGTCCGCCACGCCTCGGATGTGCTTCATAGAGGCCACGATCTCGTCGGCCTTGGCTTCGTCTACCCGCAGATCCGGCCCCACCACCTTGACCGTGTTTTCGCCCTTGACCCCTGACATGGCCTCTTCGACGTTGTCGGAGATGACCTGCGAGAAATTGAACACCACGCCGGGGAAGGCGCGAGCCAGGTCGCGCTGCATGTCCTCGGTGAGCGACGCCTTGCTCACGCCCGGGCGCCATTCGGAACTGGGACGTAGGGGCGCCAGAAGTTCGATGTTGTAGAAGCCGGACACGTCGGTGCCGTCGTCGGGCCGCCCCAGCTGCGAGATGACGCTCTTGATTTCCGGCCGGCTTCGCTTCTCCAAGGGACAGTCGGCCGCGTCTTCGCCCGGGCAGCCCAGCACGATGGCACGGATATGGCCTACGTAGCGGGCCGACTTCTCCAGGGAGATTGACGTGGGCAAGGTCGCGCGAATCCAGAAGTTGCCTTCTTCCAGCTTGGGCATGAACTCACGGCCGAGTATGCCGGCCGCAGCCAAGGCCAGCGCCACCGGCCCCACGCCCAGCAGCACAGCCCAGCGCGGCCGCCGCAGGGCGAAGGAGAAAAGTGGCGTGTACACCCGGTGCACCAGGCGCATGAACCGGGTGTCCTTCTCCTCTTCGTCTTGGGTCGTGGACACGGGCAAGAGCCGCGATGAAAGCGCGGGCGTGAGCGTGAGGGAGAGCAGGATGGCCCCACCGATGGCAAAGGCATAGGTTTGCGCCATCGGGGCCATGATCACTCCGGCCACGCCGGTGAGAGTGAAGAGCGGCACGAAAGCCACCCCGATGATGAGCGTGGAAGAGAACACGGGCGGCCCGACTTCGCGGGCCGCACGGGCGATGCGTTCGAGGACCGACCCTCCGCGCCGGGCAAAGTTGCGGAAGATGCTCTCCATCAT
>PMBY01000010.1 GCA_003153875.1 Myxococcales bacterium
AGCAGGCGCTCGATGTCGTCGCGGCCAAGCGCGGGCGCCTCGCCCAGAAGGGCGTGGACCTGGGTCGGCCCAGGCCAGCCACCTGCCCGAAATCTCCTAAGCAGCTCCTTGCTATCCATGGATCGTCTGTTGAGCGAGACTCCGTCGGGCGGGCATGAGCGGCACGCACTCTCAACTATCGGATGTTCGCAGGCTTTCTACAACTTCCAGACGACCTGCCGCGGTCGCCGTTGACCCATAGCGGCGTCTGCCAGCCCACGCAGCAGCACTGCGCGGAATGGAAAAAGGCTATAGAATCGCGCCCCGTGATCGGCCAGCGCTTCGGCAACTACCTCGCCACTGCCCTCCTTGGCGAGGGTGGTATGGGCGCCGTGTATCTCGCCGAACACCCCAGCATCGGCCGCCAGGTGGCCATCAAGGTGCTGCGCGCCGAGCTGGGCCGCGACGCACAGTCGCTTGCCCGTTTCATCAACGAGGCCCGCGCGGCCAACTCCATCCGTCACCCCAACATCATCGAGATCCTCGACTCCGGCGTCACGGAAAACGGCATCTCGTACCTGGTGATGGAACTCCTGCGCGGGGAGTCGCTCACCGCACGCATCAAGCGCAAGGGAAGGTTGCCGCCCAACGAAGCGGTGGCGCTGGTCATGCAGACAGCCTCCGCACTAGGCGCGGCCCACGCCAAGGGCATCGTCCACCGCGATCTCAAGCCCGACAACCTGTTCGTGGTGCCCGACGAGGCCAACCCTGGCAGCGAGCACATCAAGGTTCTCGACTTCGGCATTGCCAAGCTGCAGACCACTGCGCCCGGCGGTTTCGTCAAGACCCGCACCGGGGCGCTCATGGGCACGCCCATCTACATGTCGCCCGAGCAGTGCCTGGGCACCAAGGAAGTCGACGCGCGCAGCGATATCTATTCGCTGGGAGCCATCCTCTACGAGCTGACCACCGGCCGTCCCCCGTTCATCTCGGAAGGATTCGGCGCGCTGTTGAACATGCACCTCAACCAGCCGCCCCGTCCGCCGCGCGAGATCGAGCCGGCGATTTCCCCGGGTCTGGAGTCGGCGATGCTCAGGATGCTGGCCAAGAAGCCGGAGGCTCGCTTCCCATCCATGGCCGAGGTCGAGTCCGTGCTGGCCGCTGCTTGTGGCCTCGTGCCCTCGCCCTTCGCGCTGTCGCAGTCGGTGACGGATGTGCACAAGGCGCTCCAGCCCACCATCAGCGCGCCGACGAATCCGCTGCGGACCCCGGTAGGGACAACCCTGTCCAATACCGCGGGCGAGAAGTTGGCACCCGACGGCACCACGGTTCGCACCCGCTCTGGCCGCTGGATTATTGGCGTCGCCGTCGCAGCTGCGGCGGTCGCTTCTGTCGTCGCGGTCCTGTTGCTCGGTCACGGGACTCGGCCCTCTGCTCCCACCGTCACCTCTGTCGCGTCGGCGGTGCCGGTGGCGCTGGCCCCGGTCGCGGCGGTTCCTGCCATCGCTCCCGTGCCCAAGCGCGTGCGCGTGCACATCGAGAGCCTACCCACCGGCGCGCGCATCGTGCGCGAGTCAGACGGTGTCGTTCTCGGCACCACGCCGCAGAACATGGAGCTGGAGGCTTCGCCCCACCCGCTGCGGGTTCGCTTGCTGCTCGACGGCCACCTGCCGGCCACGCACGACATCGCTCTGGAGGCCGACGTTCAGGCCAGCTATGCGCTGGAGCCAGTCAAGAAGGAAGAAACCCGGCCTGGCGCCAAGAAGCATCCAGCCGCCGTGCATGAGCACGACGAGCCGGCGAAGATGTAGTTTCTAATGGTGGTGGCCGCTGCAGCTTTCGCAACTCCCACAACTGGGCGGCGCGAGATCCTCGGGAGTGGCAGCGCGAACGTTCAACACCTGGACGTCGAAGTTTAGCGTGGCACCGGCCAGCGGGTGGTTGGCGTCGACGGTGATGTTGTCGTCGTCGGCTGATAACACTGTGACGATGCGTAGTCCGCTCGGACTGCGTGTCTGGAAGTGCATGCCCACTTCCACGTCCTCAATCGGGAAATTCTTGCGCGGCACTTTCTGTACCAACTCCTCGTCACGCACCCCGTAGCCGTCGGCCGGCGCCACCGAAACCTTCAGCGAATCTCCCGCTGACCTACCCAGCAGCCCCTTTTCCAAGCCCGGAATCATGGTCCCGGCACCGTGGACAAAGGTCAGCGGCTCCTCGCCGGCAGAGGAATCCAGAACCACGCCCTTCTCATCAGTGAGCGTGTAGTGGATGGTGACAACGGTCTCTTTCCCAATTTGCATCTCGGTACCTCGGAAGAATGTTGAACCTCAAGGATAGCGGGTCGTTTCCCACTTTTCGACGAAAGAGTGCGTCAGAATCTTGCGCAGATCGCGTCCAGCTCGGCGATGCCTTGAGCGTCGGTCGCAAAAGCGCAACGAGCAGGCCGGCCGTTGGCGAAATACTGGCCGGTGGTGTCTCGTAGCGACAGCTCGGTGGCCAACCACACCGGCGTGGCCGCGGCCTGCTCGGGCGTCTCGCTGCCACCAAACCCGAGCGCGTTGCTCAGGCCCGAGTTGGCGTCGCCTGGGTGACAGGAGTTCACGGTGATGCCAGAGTCGCGCCATCTTTGCGCAAAGGCCACGGTCAACATGCGGTTGGCCTGCTTGGACTGGCGATAGGCTTGGTCGTTGTCGTAGCGTCGCCGCTGGAACTGCAGGTCGGAGAGATCCAGGTCGCCGGCCCAGTAGCTGGCCACGTTCACCACGCGCGCCGGGGCTGATCGGCGCAGCGCCGGCTCAAAGGCACGCATCATCCACACATAGCCGAGCACGTTGGTCGCGAACTGCACCTCGATGCCCTCGGGGGTTTCACTGCGGCGGCGAGGCGCAATGGCGGCGTTGTTGACCAGCACGTCCAGCCGCCCCTGCCAGCGCGCGGCCAGCGCGAACACGGACTCGCGTCGCGACAGATCGGCCAGCTCAACGCGCAGATCCGACCCGCCACCTGCCCGACGGACTTCATCCAGCGCCCGCTCCGCGCGCTTCTCGTCCCGGCACACCATGACCACTTCGAAGCCAGCTTTGGCGATCCCCGCGGCAATGGCCTTGCCAATGACCCCATTGGCCCCGGTCACAATGGCGACTGGCTTTTCTGCCTGGTTTGTCGGCATCTTGGAAATCGTCTACCTCCATCTCAGAGTGCTTCTTGCGATATCATTAGTTTGTGAAAATCTGTGCCAACAGCATCTTGGCG
>PMBY01000177.1:0-419 GCA_003153875.1 Myxococcales bacterium
CTAGCCGAGACCTTGGTGGTGGCCCGTCCGGGGATCAAGGTGCTCTACATGTCCGGCTACACCGACGACGCCATCGTTCACCACGGTACACTTGATCCAGGGACCCATTTCATCGCCAAACCGTTCAACGCGGCGGATCTCGCGAGAAAGGTCCGCGAAGTGCTGGACAGTGATATCGCCAATCCTGATGCCTAGGCATCATGGAAGTTCGCTTGACAAGCGCTCATGTCTATAGAAATCTATAGGTATGCCCACGCTCTCCATGCACTTGCCCGCGCCGCTTTACAAGAAGGTCCGCGCGGCTGCCCGACGCAGCAAGCAGAAACCATCGCAATTCGCCCGCCAAGCGATTGAGCATGAGTTGCGGCGTGTTCCCCCTGCCGTGACCATGCGAGCGCTTGCCGGCACGGCGAGCCTCG
>PMBY01000177.1:451-2852 GCA_003153875.1 Myxococcales bacterium
CTTAGGCAAGGACGACTTACGACCGCGGCAGATCCTGCCGACTGGCTAGCGAGGTTCGCTCTTGGCTTCACCACTCTTCCCGTCACTGCGCCCATCGCCTGGGCTGCCGCTGCTTTCGAATGGGAGCATCGCGATCCGTGCGACCGCCATATTCTTGCCAGCGCCGCTGTCCTCGATTTGCCGCTCGTGACCCTTGACCCGAAAATCTCATCCTTTGCCCCCACCGTGGGTGTCCGCATCGTTTGGTAGTTTCGCGCCCCGAGGGGGTGACCGACACATATGTCCAGTGACCGGCACACGGGCGTTTTCGCATGCCACAGGAGAGAAGCAAGGGCCGGCTCGCCTCCGATCCGAACCCCTTCCCCTCCGGCCTCTGTGGCCTCTGTACTACTAAGGTGCCGTTTCTTCGCAGGACGCGAAGATTCTCGACAGTGTCGCGACAACTGCAGAAGGTCGTGGTCGTGGCCGTGGCCGTGGCCGTGTGATCCCCTTTGGTTGCGGCCGTCAGGCTGCGATGTGCTCTCTGTGGTGAACCCAGCTAACTACGTCGAAAACCCCGCCTTCAGGTTGTGCACCACGTCCGGGGTCTTGCCTAGCGCCTCTCGGCGCGAGAGGCGAACCTTGCCCGTGGCGCGGTCGATGCCGATGACCTTGACCAGCATCTCGTCGCCTTCTTTGCAGATGTCAATCACCCTCTCGACGCGCTTTGTGTCGAGCTCGCTGACGTGCACCAGGCCGTCGGTGCCAGGCAGGATCTCCACAAAGCAGCCAAAGTCCGCCAGCCGCCTGACCACGCCCAGGTAGAACTCGCCCATCTCCGCTTCTGCCGTGAGCCCCTTGATGATGTCGATGGCNNAGCAGCCCGTCGGGCGAAGCGATGTGAACCGTACCGTCGTCTTCCACGTCGATGGCCACCCCGGTCTGCGCGGTGATGCCACGGATGGTCTTGCCCCCCGGGCCGATGATGTCGCGAATCTTGTCGGGCTTGACCTTGAGGGTGAAGATACGCGGAGCGTACTTGTTNNCGCTTGGCCTGCTGCAGGGCCTGCTCCAGGATGGTGCGGCTCAGTCCCTGGATCTTGATGTCCATCTGCACGGCGGTCACGCCGTTGCGTGAACCGCACACCTTGAAGTCCATGTCGCCCAGGTGATCTTCGTCGCCCAGGATGTCGGACAGCACCGCCACGCGCTCACCTTCCTTGATGAGGCCCATGGCAATGCCGGCCACCGGCGTCTTGATGGGAACGCCCGCATCCATCAGCGCGAGCGCGCCACCGCACACCGAGGCCATCGACGAGCTGCCGTTGGACTCGAGGATCTCGGACACCACGCGGATGGTGTATGGGAAGTCTTTCTCGTCGGGCAACACGGTTGACAGGGCCAGCTCAGCCAGATGGCCGTGGCCCGTCTCGCGCCGGCTGGCCCCGCGCAAAGGCTTGGTCTCCCCCGTCGAGAACGGCGGAAAATTGTAGTGCAGCATGAAGGTCTTCTCGAACTCCTCGCCCAGACCCTCGATGTGCTGCGCGTCCTGCTTGGTTCCCAGGGTCGCGGTGACCAGAGCCTGGGTTTCCCCGCGCGTGAACAACGNNGAGCCATGCGTGCGCGGCAGAAGGCTCACCTCGCAGGTGATCTGCCGGATGTCCTCGGTGGCCCGCCCGTCGATGCGCCGGCCCGTGTTGAGCACCAGCTCGCGTAGGTGCTTCTTCTTGGCCGACTCGTAGACCTCCTTGATCTCGGAGTCACGCTCGGAAAATTCTGTCTTGGCTATTTCCAAGATTTCGCTCCCCACCGCATCCAGTGCCGCATAGCGCTCGAGCTTCTCGCGGATGGCCATGGCGGCTTCGATCTTGGGCTGGGCCAACTCGCGCACCCGCGCGTCCAACGCCGCATCCACGACCGGCGCCTGGAAGGCACGCTTGGGCTTGCCCACCGCGGCCCGCAGTTTTTCCTGCAAGTCGATGAGCGGCTGCGCGGCCTTGTGCGCGAACATGAGCGCGTCGACCAGCACTTCCTCGGACACATGCTGGGCCCCACCCTCCACCATCACGATGGCGTCGCGGCTGGCGGCCACCGTCAGGTCCAGCTCAGAAGCCTGGCGCTGGGCAAAGGTCGGATTAACGATGAACTCGCCCCCAATGCGTCCCACGCGCACGCCGGCAAAGGGGCCGGCCCAGGGCAGGTCGGAAAGGTGAAGCGCAGCCGAGGCGCCGGTCATGGCCAGCACGTCGGTCGGGTTCTCTCGGTCGGTCGACAACACCGTGGCGATAACCTGGGTGTCGAAACGCCATCCCTTGGGGAAGAGCGGCCGGCAGGGTCGGTCGATGATCCGCGAGGTCAGCACCTCGGTCTCGGTCAGCCGTCCTTCGCGCTTGAAATAGCCGCCCGGGATCTTGCCCGCGGC
>PMBY01000283.1 GCA_003153875.1 Myxococcales bacterium
CCGCCGGTCGACTTTCCGCCGGTCGCACTGCCGCCGTTTGCACTCCCGCCGGACGCCTTGCCGCCACTTCCTCCAGCTGCCGTGCCCCCTGCCAGCCCGGCGTCGCGATTGCCACTCGAGCCGCCCAAAGAGGAGCCACCGCTGCCCGCCACGCCCGCGTCGCGCGATCCTGCGACGGGGCTGGTCGTGGATGAGCTTGTGGCGCCACCACCTCCGTTAGATGCGGTGGTGTTTGGGCTCGTCGATCCACCGGTGCTGGGTGGTTGCGTGGATCCGCCGGTGCTCGGCGGTTCTGTGGATCCACCGGTGGTCACTGGTTCCGTGGATCCGCCTATGCTGCTGCTCTGAGCACTTTCGCCGCCGGACGCGCCAGCGATTCCCTGCGAACCGCCGCCACTCGTGTTTCCTGCCACAGCGTTTGTACCGGCAGCGGGATTGCCGCCGTTTGATCCGCCGCCATCCTTGGCAGGCGAGCATCCCGCGGCCGCCAGACAAAGCAACGCTGTACACAGGACTATTCCAGAACTTCGGTGGTGCATCTATCGATCTCCTTGTTCGGCGGCGGATAGCCCCACGTGGAATGGGCAAACTTCTAGTATAGCAGTTGCACCTCGTCGGGTTTTCGGCTCAGGCGGCTCGCCACTTTACAAGGAAAGCTACCAGCGGCCCGACTTGCGCGCCTCGGCCTTGGGCATGCCCTTCAAGGCCTGCAGGTTCTTCTGGACTTCGTCGTCGGGCAGCACGTAGTCGGTGAGTTTGCCTGACAGGTACGCGTCGTAGCCAGCCAGATCCATCAGTCCGTGGCCGCTGTAGTTGAAGAGGATGACTTTTTGCTCACCGCTCTCGCGGCACTTGTTGGCTTCGTCGATCACGGCGGCAATGGCGTGGCTGGTCTCGGGCGCGCAGATGGTGCCCTCGGTCTTGGCCCANNGCTGACTCGTAGCACTTGAGCTGAGCGACGGCCCGGGGCTTGAACAGACCTTCCACAATGCCCTGGCACACGAGAGGCGCCATGCCGTGATAGCGCAGCCCGCCCGCATGGATGGGCTTAGGAATGAACGTGTGCCCGAGCGAGTGCATGGGCAGCAGCGGCGTCATGCACGCCACGTCGCCGTGGTCGTACACAAACTGGCCCTTGGTCATCTTGGGACAGGCCGCAGGCTCGACCGGGATGATGGTCATCTGCGCGCCGTTGATCATGTCTTGAGCAAAGGGGAACGCCAGGCCGGCGAAATTGCTGCCGCCGCCTGCGCAGCCGATCACGATGTCGGGCAGCTTCTCGCCCGCCTTCTTGAGCTGGGCCTTGGCTTCCAGACCGATAATGGTTTGGTGCAGAAGCACGTGGTTCAGCACGCTGCCCAGCGAGTAGCGGGTCTCGCCCGTGCTGTCGCTCACTGCCGCTTCGATGGCCTCGCTGATGGCGATGCCGAGGCTGCCGGGCGTGTCAGGCATACTGGCCAGGATGGTCCGACCGGCATTGGTCTGGTTGCTGGGGCTGGCAATGCAGTTTGCGCCCCACACCTGCATCATCAATTTGCGGAAAGGCTTCTGTTCGAAGCTGATGCGCACNNACCATGAAGACCTTGCACTCCAGGCCAATCAGGTTGCACGCAAAAGCAAGTGCGCTGCCCCATTGCCCGGCGCCAGTCTCGGTGGTCAGCCGCTTGATTCCGAACTGCTTATTGTACCAAGCCTGGGGAACCGCCGTGTTGGGCTTGTGGCTTCCTGCCGGGCTGACGCTCTCATCCTTGTAGTAGATACGCGCCGGCGTCTTCAGGTACTTCTCAAGGTACACTGCGCGTCGAAGCGGCGCCGGTCGCCAGCGGTAGAGGATGTCGAGAATCTCTGAGGGAATGTCGATCCACCGCTTGGTACTGACCTCCTGCTCGATGAGGTTCATGGGGAAGACCGGCGCCAGCATCTCTGGGCCAATGGGCTTCCCGTCAGGGCCGAGAGGCGGCAGCATGGGCGTGGGAAGGTCGGCTGCCAGGTTGTACCACTGCCGCGGGATCTCGCTTTCGTCGAGAAGGATCTTCACGTTTTGCATGTCATCCATCCAGTCAGGGGTGAGGCGAGGCGCGACGCCGCAGGAAGCCTGAGGACCGCCGGCCAACCGGACCGCATTCATATCATATTTCCCTGTCAAAACGCGGCCTAGCCGCGCGGGATGTCCCTCCACTCGCTGCGGTCGCAAGGCTGCAATGTGGAGTGTCAACGGCGCAGGGTCAGCACCGCGGTGAGTATGTTTGTAGTTCTGCGTAAGACGACCTGTCATACAGGTAGGCATAGGGGCGATATACAACGACACCGTCAAAGTTCACAACCGACAGCATCAGCAGGGAATTTTCGTTTCTCAGGTCGGGTGGCGCAGTTGTTATCTTGGTCATGGGTTGGTAGGCTCATAGGGTTTTTGCACCCACCCCCAGATGAGGCGCGTCCAATGTCAACAAGTACGATTTTCGCCCGTGTCGGTACCTGCGTTCTGAAAAGCCAAGGTGTAATCTTGGCGGGCGCGGTTGTTCTGCTCGCGGGAGCGAGCTGTACCAGCGCCACGGTGTCCTCTCAGCTGAATGGCGGGCAAGGCCAAAACGGCGGCAACGGTGGTGGTGGTCCCGGCACCGGCACTGGGGCCTGTATCTATAATTGTAATGGTTCCGGTGGCAGTACCGGCGCCGGCGGCACGTCCGGGCCACCCAGCACATGGTCCGTGTCCAAGACCTGCGGAAACGGAGTGCTGGACAAGGGCGAAGACTGCGATGACGGCATTCCCCCTACTCGTAAACTGGATCCTACCCTGAATCCCAACGATCCCATCCTGCATACCGGCTGCAATGCCCTTTGCCAGATCATGGCCAACTTCATTTGTCCAGAGCCCAACGAGCCTTGCAAGGATCTGAGGGAATGTGGCAACAAAGTGCTGACTTCCGACGAGACCTGTGACGACGGGAATACCGTTGGTTCACCGAGCGGCACCGTCGACGGCTGCTCGGCAGACTGCCACACCATCGATCCCGGGTGGCAGTGTCGCGTGCCAGGAAAGCCCTGCACCCCGATTTGTGGCGACAGCAAGCTTGAAGGCAACGAGGCGTGCGACGACGGCAATACCCTCAATGGTGATGGCTGCTCGGTCACTTGCCAGGTAGAGCCTGGCGCCGACTGCCCCACACCCGGCAAACTTTGCAACGTGGCGAAGTGCGGAAACGGAATCAAGGAGACAGGTGAATCCTGCGACTGCGGCAACGATCCCAACACCATACCAACCGGTTGCACTGGCCCGAACGGCCTGTTCAACGGCGACGGCACCGGCTGCTCGAAAACCTGCACCAAGGAACCCATCTGCCGAGGAACGAACGGGACTGGGTCGACCCACGAATGCGCGACTAGTTGCGGAAACGGCAACCTCGAAACGGGCGAGGACTGCGACGATGGCAACCTGAAGGACCATGATGGTTGTTCGTCGTCATGCAAAGTCGAAGACGGGTACACCTGCACCGCAAANNCCAATGGTCACCCGGACTTCTTCTACTACGGCGCGCCTCTGCAAGCGGCCAGCGTCGTCAGCATCATCGGCGTGGCAGGCCAGCCCGGCGCTGTGAACTACAACAAGCGCTACTGCGTGCCCAACTCGTCCGGTCCAGCGCGGCAGAACGATGCGACCGCGCGCTGCTGGGGCATGGCCCAGGCAAATCTGGACAACAACGGCCGGCCCGCATTCGATACAACCCGCAACGGCGGGGGCGCGAATGCGACACTGTGCGATTGCCAGTTCACTGACTGGAGCCACGACACGAATGGCGGACATGTGCCTGGCTACACCCAAGCCGCCAACGGCCCGACCAATGGGCTCACATACAACGGGGGAGCAAACGGGCATCCGATGTACAAGGGCCCTGCGCCGGTCGTGACCAGCGCGACCACCTTCGGCCAGTGGTGGACAGACAGCAAGTACACGGACAACAAACACATTGTCTCGAACCTGGAGCTGGGGCCGGTAGCAGGGGCGACAAACCTCTATCGGTTCTCCAGCCCTGCCCACACCGTGTTCGGCAACTTCTTCCCCCTGGATCCACCGGCCAATAACTTCCCCATCTATTCGCTAACCGGAAGCACAAGCGGCCCAGGCACGGCGACGACCTCGACCACCGGCAACAGCGAGCCACTCCTCTGCAACCTGTGGCCCTACTGGTACAGTTCGCCTCAATTCGGGGCAGGGGCGGGCTGCAAGGCAGACCAGTATCTTTTCCCGCCCAGCTTCGCGCCTGGTGCGGATCCGGCTACGTGGTTCGGCGCGAACCCGGGTGGCGCCTGGATCACGGGGATTCAGGGGTGGTACCACGACTCCTGGTTCTCCACCGAAGCGCGCTACCTGTTCGTGTTCAACGGCCCATTCCAACTGCAGTTCTTCGGGGACGACGACACGTTCGTGTTCATCAACGGCGTGGAGGTGATCGACCTTGGCGGCGTCCATCAGCGCCTTCCGGCCAGCGTCAAAGTCGACGCTACCGGGACCGCGACCATCCAGGAGGGCGGCAACGTCTACCTGCCGTGCACGGGGGCCAACTGTCCAGTGATTCCGGCGGGCCTCGCCGTTGGGGACTTGGTGCCCTGNNCTCGGCCTGAAGAACAATAGTACCTACGAGATCGCCGTGTTCCAGCGCGACGGAAATCCCACGGAGTCGAACTTCCAGCTCACGCTGAGCGGGTTCTCCACAAACAAGTCAAACTGTGGACCACGCTGTGGCGACGGGAAGGTGACAGGCGGCGAGGAGTGTGACTGTGGCGATCCCAACGATCCAAGCGTCCAGGTTCCGGCGGGCTGCCCGGGGAAGAACAACGACACGCTGTACGGCGGTTGCACGACGAGCTGCAAGTGGGGACCTTTCTGCGGGGACAACATCGTGCAAACCACAGATGGAGGCGACGAACAATGCGATCTTGGCAAAGCTAATGGATCGACCACGTCGGGGACGGCCGGCGGATGCACGTTCGGATGCAAGAACCCTCACTACTGCGGCGACAAGATCATCGACCAGGATCTAGGCGAGTCGTGCGACCAGGGCCCCCTGAACGGCAAGTATACGGACGATACCGGCGCCGCAGTGCCCGTCCAAGACGGCAACACGGGCCAGATGTTGTGCAACGGAAATTGCCAGATTCCATTCATAAGCACTCACTAGCGAACTGGCATGATCGCGCTGGCCAGGGCCGTCGGCCCTGGCCGGGGTTTCCGACTTGAAACCAGAACGATTCACGCATAATAGAAGGTGTGGCGGGGGATAGGCAGAAGAATGAGGCGTCACGTCTGATTGGCTTCGGTGGATGGTTGCGGCATGCAATGCCGCGATGGGATTTCGTGTCTTCAGATTTCGGTCCTGGCTGTCGAGAATATGAGCGATGACAAGGGTACTGTTGGTGGATGATCATGCGGTAGTTCGGCGAGGCGTGCGGGATATCCTTACCGAAGCGCTGGGAAAGGTGTCATTCGGAGAGGCGTGCAAGCCCAGCGAAGCCCTAGAGAAGCTGCAAAAAGAAGCCTGGGACGTCGTGGTGCTCGACATTTCTCTGCCTGGGCGTGGAGGCGTCGACGCGCTCCGGGACATGAAGCGGCTCCGTCCCACGGTGCCCGTCTTGGTGCTGAGCATGCACCCCGAGGAGCACTACGCTTTGCGGGCGCTGCGCGCGGGGGCATCCGGGTACGTGAACAAAGAGGGCGCAGCCGAGGAGTTGGCAGGGGCGGTACGCAAGGTCTTGATGGGCGGCACTCATGTCAGCGCGCGGCTGGCTGAAACGTTGGCCAAGAGCCTGAGCCATGGCTCGTCACGGCCCGCCCACGAGCGGCTTTCGGATCGTGAGCTTGAAGTCATGCGCGGCATCGCGACCGGCAAGACGGTCAAAGAAATCAGCGCAGGGCTGGCGCTGAGTGAGAAGACCATCAGCACCTATCGCACGCGTCTGCTGGGGAAGATGCAGATGCATTCCAACGCCGAGCTGATTCAGTACGCGTTGCACGAAGGCTTGGTCGACTAGTTTTTCCTGTCGCGCTTGTAGGACATTAGCCGACAGACGAATCGGACAGCCCCTGGCAGTGGCGACGCGGTCGCCATGAGACACTGGAGGCATGGTAGTCAGCCCCGCACGGCCCACACGAATCCTGCTGGTGGACGATCACCCTGCCGTCAGCCAGCGCATCGGCGAGCTCCTGGCCGGTGCGGTGCCCGGAGCGGAGATGGTTTCGGCGGTGTCCGGCGAAGAGGGCCTGAGCTTGGCGTGGACCCAGTCGTTCGACTTGGTGCTACTTGACCTGCGCCTGCCGGGTCGAAGCGGCATCGAGATCCTCAAGGAGCTACGGGCTGTCAAGCCCCTTCTGCCAGTCATCATCGTCAGTTCGTTGCCCGATTCTCCCTATGCAACGCTGGCGCGGCGGGCAGGCGCAATTGATTTCGTGACCAAGAGCGCGCTGGTCCAAGACCTGGGGCGTGCGGTACAGTCGGCTCTCGGGGTCAGTGCGATGACGTAGGCGGGCCGACGATGATCGCGAGAAGCAAGGAACCGATGGTACGAGAAACAAAATCACGAAAACCCCGACCTGAATCCTCGTCTCTGCGTGAGAGCGCAGATCATAGCTCGACTGACTTACTGGTGGTGTTGGATGGCGCGGGCAGCATCAGCGAGATCAGCCCGTCCGTCACGCACCTGCTGGCCCATCGACGCGGTCAACTCCTGGGTACCAGTTTTTGGGAGATGCTTCACCCCGATGACGGCGCAATCGTCCAGTCTCTGCTGGGCGCCGTGACAGAAATGGCGGAAGAACCCACGCAAGTCCACCTGCGCTTGCGTCGAGCCGATGGCGGCTGGCGAAGTTTCGAGGCGGTGGCCCGAGTTGTGTCAGGGTCAAACCACCAGCCCCTGCTCGTTGTGGAAGCCTACGACGTGAGCGGGACTCGGCTGAGTCAGACGGCCGAGCGGCCGGCCATGCAGCTGGGCGGTCCCCTCGCCGAGAGCGCCGATCAAGAGAGCCACGTCGAGGACGGTTCGTCTGACGAGGTCACCAGCCCCGAACTGATTGAGCGAGCGGGCGCGCGCGACGAAACCGTCTTGGTGGCACTTGACGATCCTGAGGTGAGCAGACTGGCGTGCAACGTCATGCGTCAGTTGGGCTATGCTGTGCTCGAGGCCATGAGCCCAGCCGATGCGGAAGGGTTCGCTCGCGTTCACAAGGGCACGATCCACCTGCTGGTCGCCGACCTGGCCACGCCGCGGGTGCGCGGACGCGAGTTTGTGCGCTCGATGCAGTCCATCCGGCCCGGATTGAAATCGCTGTTCATTTCGTGTCAGGGCTACGGATCACTGGCTGAGCGTCGGATTTTTGAAAGCGGTGCCCGTCTCTTGCACGAACCCTTCACGCCCGAAGAGCTGGCCCACGCCGTCCGCCGCGCGCTTGAGGGTGCGACGGAGCGGTAGCGACAGTCTGGCGGGAAATTTCGGGCGGCCCGACGGACCGGATCGCGGGTCGCGGGAGGCGGCTGGCGTGGGCGTGAGGGTGAGCGTGTTCGTGTGGGGGACGCGGGATGCGGAAGGCGTAGGGCGAGGGCGTGAGAGATCCGCGTCTCGCGAGCCGCCCACGCAAGCCGCACCACGCAAGTCGCTCACGCTACCGCTCACGGCCCCCTGCGCTGGCCGCGCCCCGGCCTTCCCCATCAAACCGCACACTCCCTCTGCTATGATGGCCCTTTTCGTGCGATCCTATGCCATCCCTACAACAGAGGAGGCCAAGTTGGAACTCAACAAAGACTTCGTCAGGCTCCTGCGAGCGCTCGCCGATGTTGACGCGCGTTATCTGCTCGTGGGAGCCCACGCTGTGGATTTCTACGGCCAAGCACGCACCACCCGACACATGGACATCTGGTTCGACGACGGGCCCGACAACCTGGAATGCGTCTACCGGGCGCTGGCCAGCTTCGGTGCGCCCGCCCTGGCGGTCGAACATCTGAGCGCAGCGTCCCCACTCGAGGTGGTGTGGATCGGCGTTCCCCCCGACCGCATTGATCTCGTCAAGGGCATGCGTGGCCTCAACTTCGCCGACGCATGGTTGCGGCGGTCGACCACCAAGGTGCATGAAGTCAGCGTACCCATCATCGGGCGGAACGACCTGATCGCTGCGAAGCGGGCCACGGAACGCGAGAAAGACCTAGTGGACGCAGAGGCGCTGGTGGCGCAGCGTCCGGGATAGCGAGAATCCCATCGAAGCCTGTTGATCGGGCCCTCCGGCGGGTCTACTCTGCCGGCGTTGTGTCGCCCCATCGCTTGCCGGCGCTGGCCGTCCCCGCCACTCGATTTCTGGACGGATTCAACCGGCCGCAACGCGCGTCCCATCCCGGCGCTGTCCGGCCCGCGAGGTCAGGGTGCGTGAGCTGTGCAGGCTGAAGCCTTCTGAGGAGATTGTCACCATGCCCACTTTCATTGAACAGATTCACGCCAAGGCCAAGACCAGTCCCCGCAAGGTCGTTCTGCAAGAGGGCGAAGACGTTCGCATCATCGAGGCTGCGGCGCTGGCCACCAAGCAGGGCATTGCGGAGATCACCCTTCTGGGTGCGCCCGACAAGATCAGGGCAACGGCCGCGTCGGCGTCCCTGTCGCTCGACAAGATCAACATCGTGGACATGACCAAGCCGCCGAATTTCGACGACTACGCCAACACNNGGCGGCGCGCTCTACACCACGGGCGACGTGTGCCGCGCCGGCATCCAGATCATCGGCATGCAGCCGGGCCTCAAGACCCTGTCCAGCTTTTTCGCCATGGTGGTGCCCGACAAGTCTTTTGGCAAGGACGGCATCGTCTTCTTCGCCGACTGCGCGGTTGTGCCCGCTCCCGACGTGAACCAGCTGGCCGACATCGCCATAGCCACCGCTGACAGCTACGCCAGCCTGACCGGTGACACCCCACGCGTCGCCATGCTGTCGTTCTCCACCAAGGGCAGCGCCAAGCATGCCGACATCGACAAGGTAACCGCCGCCACCGCCGCCGCGAAAGCCAAGCGGCCTGGCTTGATCGTCGACGGTGAACTGCAGGGCGACGCCGCGCTCATTCCGGCCATCGGCGAACGCAAGGCCAAAGGCTCGCCCGTGGCGGGCAAGGCCAACGTGCTCATCTTCCCGGACCTTGATGCAGGCAACATCAGCTACAAGCTGGTCGAGCGGCTGGGCAAGGCGGAAGCCGTGGGTCCCATCTTGCAGGGCATGGCCAAGCCATCATCCGATCTCTCGCGCGGCTGCAAAGCTGCCGATGTGCTCAACGTGATCGCCATCAATGTCGTGCGTGTGCAATTCGCGCAGAAGCAGTAGTTCCTGGAGTTGAAGTCATGAAGGTGCTGGTCATCAACTGCGGCAGTTCGTCGCTGAAGTTCAAGCTGTACGATCTTCCGGCGGACGATACCGCCGCGCTGATGGCCGAGGGCCTGGTCGAGGAAATCGGACGCGAGAAATCCAAGTTCAGCTATCGCGACACGCGCTCGCCCGACAAGATCGTCGGCGACGTAGTGGCCAAGGACCACACCCAGGCGGTGGCAGCCATGAAAGACATGCTGCTGGATGCCGAACACGGTCTTTTCAAAGAGAAGATTGAAGTGGACGCTTGCGGCCACCGGGTCGTGCACGGACGCGAGCTGTTCTCAAACTCGGCCCTGGTCACCTCGGAAGTGCGTGGGGCCATCGAAGCCTGCATCGGCATTGCACCCTTGCACAACCCACCCAACCTGGCTGGCATCGCGGCGTGCGAGAAGATCTTCCCTGGTCTGCCCCAGGTCGCCGTCTTCGACACGGCCTTCCACCAGACCATGCCGCCGCATGTGTACACCTACGGCCTGCCCAAGGACCAGCTCGACCGCAACCACGTGCGCAAGTACGGCTTCCACGGCACCTCTCACGAATACGTAGCTCGCCGCTGTGCCGAGCTGATGAAGAAAGACTTCGCCAAACTCAAGATCATCACCTGCCACCTGGGCAACGGGTCCAGTATCACCGCAGTCAAGGACGGCCAGTCCTACGACACGTCGATGGGACTCACGCCGCTCGAGGGCCTGCTGATGGGCACGCGCACTGGCGACATGGACCCGGCGGTGGTCCTATACATCATGGACAAGGACAAGCTCTCTCCGCAGGAGATGAACACGCTGCTCAACAGCAAGAGCGGCGTCAAGGGCGTGTCCGGCATCAGCAATGACATGCGTCAGCTAATCGCCAAAGCCAAGGAGGGCGACGCGCGCGCCCAGCTCGCGCTCGACATGTTCGACTACCGCCTGATCAAATACATCGGCTCGTACGTGGCGGCCATGGCCGGCTGCGACGCCATCGTGTTTACCGGCGGCATCGGCGAGAACGACGTCGCCATGCGCGCGCGCGTGCTGGACCCGCTGCGCTTCATCGGCGTCGATATCGATTCGGAACGCAACAGCTCGCCCGCCAAGGAGAAGGTCATCACGCGCGACGGCTCGCGCATCTGCGCATGGGTGGTTCCCACCAACGAGGAGCTGATGATCGCTCGCAAGACCAAGGCCATCGTCGAGCAGGAGCGCAGTTCCGCTCGATAGCCGGGCTCCGTCCCCGACTCCGACTCCGTCCCCGACTCCGCCCTCGTCTCCGAATCCTTCACAGGTAGCGCGCGCCGCCGATCGTCACCGCGGCCTGAATCCGTCCGGCCAGCCAAACCTTGGCTTCCTCCACAGCCTGTTCAAGCTGCTGGCCGCGCGCCAGCCCGACCGCGATGGCCGTGGCGAGCGCACACCCGGTCCCGCGTGGGCTCCTCCCGGGCAACCGCGTCCCCTGGAATAGCCGTTCACCTGCCGCTGAACGAAGCACGTCGGTGGCGGGACCGCTCAAGTGGCCTCCCTTGACCAGAACGGCCGGCGAGCCCCGCGCGGCGATTTTCTGTGCGGCTTGGCGTGCATGGTCAAGAGTTTCCACCGCCAGGCCGGTGAGCCAGGCGGCCTCGGCCAGGTTGGGAGTCACGAGAGTCGCTCGGCGCAGAAGCGGCACAAGATCGGCAGGCGCACCCTCGAAAAGACGGCCACCGGCCGAGGCGCCCAGGACGGGGTCAAAGACAACTGGTCCTGGCCAAGCCTCCAGCCCAGCGACGATGGCGGCCGCAATGCTGGCGCCCGTCACCATGCCGACTTTCACCGCGGTCCGGCGGAGCGGGCAAGCCGCCAGCGCCTCGCCGAGGCTGGCTCGCACCATGTCCGGGGAGCGCGGCTCGACCCCTTTGACGCCGCTTTCGTCCTGCCGTGTCCAAGCCGTACCGACGAGCATGGCCCGGGCACCCAGGGCGTCGGCTGTGAGGAGATCTCGCACCAGGCCTGCGCCGCCGGTTGGGTCAAATCCGCCCACGGCCACCACAAAGGGCTGCCCGGCCCCATCCCCGGCTGCCCCGGGACGATCCCCCCTGTCGTGAAATAGTGGCTCTTGCATTTTTTCGGCAGATCCCTTCTAGTCTGCCAACGTTAGAAAGGGGGTGGAATCTGGGCGCTAGAGTGGGCAAAAGGGCGGACGCAACACATTCTGGGGTACAATCGTATTAACCAACGTGGGGGCAGTTCTTCCTCAGCCGATTTCATTCGGCAAGTACACGCTGTTTGAGCGCATCGGGCGCGGCGGTATGGCCGATGTGTTCAAGGCGCGCGTCCAGGGGCCGGCAGGCTTCGAGCGCATCTTTGTCGTCAAGCGCATCCTGCCCCACCTTTCGGATGACCCTGTCTTCACCAAGATGTTCATCGACGAGGCCAAGCTGGCCGCGCGACTGAATCACCCCAACATCGTCCAGGTGTTCGAACTGGGGTCGGTGGACAACGAGTACTTCATGTCCATGGAGTACGTGCGTGGGCGCGATCTGGCCGAGACCATGCGCACCCTGTGGGCGCGCGTGGGTCCGCCGCGCCCCGAGTTGGTGGCCTATATCGGCCGTGAGATGTGTCGGGCCTTGGCCTATGCCCACGACTTCACCGCCGACGACGGAACCCGGTTGGGAATGATCCACCGGGATATCTCCCCCTCCAACGTCATGCTCTCGAGCGATGGGGCAGTGAAGATCCTGGACTTCGGCATAGCCAAGGCGCTGGGCGGGGACAAGGACGAAAGTACCAAGACCGGGACCCTCAAGGGCAAGTTCGCCTACATGGCGCCCGAGCAAACCGTGAGCAATGAGATCGATCGTCGCATCGACATCTTCGCCACGGGCATCGTGCTGCACGAGATTCTGACCGGTCGCCGGCTGTTCAAGGGCGAGAACGATCTTCAGACTATCGAGAAGGTCCGCCAGTGCGACGTGCCGCCGCCGTCGCTGCACAACCCGCTGTGTCCGCCGGAGATGGACAACATCGTNNCAATTGGCCCAGCTCATGGGCAGCCTGTTTCCCACCGACACCGGCGTGGAGTCGCGTTCGTCAGGCAGCCAGCGCAGCCAATCCAGCACCGGATCGGTGAGTCCATCGCGTTCCAACACGAGCGCAATGCGACTGAGTGCAGCGGGATCGCATTCCAGCCGGGCTCGCTTGAACTCGGCCACCGTGCCGCCGGTGCCACCGGCTCCGACTGGCTCGCTGCCGCGCATGGCTGGGGTGACGCCGGTGGTGCCACCGCCCATCCTCGAGGTCGACCTTCGGCGCAAGCCCTTGCTGGCCCGCAAGGCCACATGGGCGGCGGTGGCCGTGGCCCTGCTGGTGGGGGGAGCATTCTGGGCCGGGTCGCGCGGATTGCTGCGTCGGCCGTCCGCGCCGGCGCCAGTGGTCATTTCGACCGCCACCCCGGCGGCGCCCAGCCCCGAGATTCTCGACCTGGCGATTCAGTCGAATCCGTCGGGGGCCGAGGTCTTCGTTGCGGGCGAGAATGAAGCCCTTGGCAAGACACCGTTTCGCAAGAAGTTCGAGTATCGCGAGGACAAGTCGACATTTCTGGTGTTTCGCTTGCCAGGATATCGCGAGCTGACCCACGAAGTGCGACCTGACTGGTCAGGTTTGGTGGTTCTCGGTCCGGTCCCCAGTCAGCCAGTCGCCGAAGTCGCTCCTTCCACCCCTGCTAAGGCAGGCAAGGGTGGCTCACCGGTTCGCTCCAGTCATCGCAAGATCCGCAAGGATAACGACCTGTCCGACAAGCAGCGCATGGGCCGCAACTTGGGGCGAGCCCAGAATCCCTTCTGATTCCCTCCACTCCCGATCGCGCTCTCCTCTGCCATGTTTTCCGGCCGTCGCATCGTCGTCGTGGTGCCCGCCTTCAACGAGGCACAGAAGATAGCGCGCACGCTGCGCTCTGTTCCTGGGTTCGTGGATCACGTGATCGTGGTCGATGACAGCAGCACGGACGGTACCCCGCGCATCGCCCGGCGCAGCCAACGGCGCGGCCTGGAAGTGCTCAGCCACCAGCGGAATCGCGGCGTGGGTGCGGCTATTGCCACGGGCTATGCGCGGGCGCGTGCCCTGGGCGCGGACGTAACAGCGGTGATGGCAGGGGACTCGCAGATGGATCCTGCGGACCTGGCGGCGCTGGTGGGTGCGGTGGTTTCCGGCCGCACTGACTATGCCAAGGGCAACCGATTTGCTTGGCCAGGTGTGTGCCGGGTGATGCCGTTGCACCGGCTGGTGGGCAACTTCGTGCTCTCGCACCTGACCCGGCTGGCCTCGGGCTACACTCACCTTTTCGACTCGCAATGCGGCTATACGGCGGCCAACCGACGGGCGCTGGACGCCATTGCCGCCGGCCCGGTGTTCCCTCGCTACGGGTATCCCAACGATCTGCTGGTTCGCCTGGCTGCGGCGGGTGCCCGCGCTGTCGACGTGCCCGTGCGGCCGGTCTATGGGCCGGCCTGGCGTTCGGGCATCCGCATTTCGCGCGTGCTGGTGCCGCTTGGCCTGCTGCTCATGCGTGCGTTTTGCGCGCGGCTGCGCCGCAGCCTCGCGCGGCGGGTTTGGCGGTCTCAGACCTTGGCCGAGTTGCCTCCCACGTGATTGGCGTTCTCTGTACTTCTTATCCCCGCAGTCCTGATGACCATGCGGGCTCGTTTGTTCGCACGCGCGTGCGTGCGCTCGCGGCCGCGGGACAGGCGCTGGAGGTCATCGCAGCCGGCGCGGGGAACGAGACCAGCCAGGGCACGGTACGCGTGTTTCGCGTTCCCACCGCGGGCACGGCGGGACTCTTCTACGCTGGCGGTGCTCCCGAGGCTCTGGAGAGTGACGCCCCTGGACAGCGCGCGCGGGCCTGGCTGGAAGCTGTGCATTTCACCGCCGGCATGACGGCGCTTGCCGCACGACGCGCAGCCGGGTGGAGCGCGGTCGAAAGCCACTGGCTGGTCCCCTCTGCCTTGGTGGCCTGCGCGGTGGCACCCCATCTCCGCCATCGCGCGCATGCCCATGGTGGCGACGTATTCTTGCTCGCACGCTTGCCTGGCGGCGCGAGCCTGGCCCGCTTCCTGTGTCGTAGCGGAACTGAGCTGGTGTTCGCCAGTGCGGACCTGCGCGACCGCTTCGCGTGTTTGTGTGGCGACACGCCCGAGGCCCTGGGGGCGCGCACCTGCGTGCAGCCGGCCCCACACGATTCGTCGCTGTTTCGCCCGCGGCCTGTGGCCGAGCACCACAGCCTGCGTAGTCATCTGGGACTGGAGGGGTTCACGGTCCTTGCAGCGGGACGGCTGGTTCCCATCAAGGGCTACGATGTGCTGGTGCACGCGGTGGGGCATCTGCCTCCGAGAGAGCGGCCGACCTTGGTGATCGCTGGCACCGGCCCTGAGGAGCCCAGGCTGCGGAGGCTGGCTGTGGCCTGCGCGGTGGACCTTCGCTTGCCCGGCCTGGTCAGTTCTGCAACCCTGGCTGAATGGATGGCCGCCGCTGACCTCTTCGTTCATCCCTGTCGCTCATTGTCCAACGGCCGCAGCGAGGGCGCGCCGGTCGTGGTGCGCGAGGCACTGGCCGCTGGATTGTCGGTGGTCGCGTCGGCGGTGGGTGGATTGCCCGAGCTAGCCGGCCACGAGCGCCTCACACTGGTGGTGCCCGAGAATCCATCGGCGCTGGCCGCAGAGATCGCGCTGGCCAAGGCGTAGGATCGCCGATTGCCACGGCAAGCCGCATCAAAAAAAGCGCCTCGGCGGACATGGCTGTCACATAGGTACACGGATTTCTTGAGCCAAGAGCCCCTAACGCCGCAAGTGATGAATCAACCGCGGCAGATGAAGACAGGGGCTGGCCCTGGTCGCTCGGTCTTGTCCAACTTCTGCCCATTTTTCTACGGCGCCCAGGCGCGGAGGTGAGAAACATGGAGACAAACCTGAAGGCAGCTCCGGCGTGGATTGTACCGGACGACCCAGGAGTCCCCAGCGTCGCAGCACTCGGAAGCCCGACCAGCCACTCCCTGCGGCGAGCCGACCGCTCGAGCCCAGCCGGGCGAGCTGTGCCGGGCGTAGCGACCAGGGAGTATCGGATTCCCAACCTGGCTCGGGCCTGTCATGTCTTGCGCCTGTTTGCGGCATCGGACGAGTATCTGTCGTCCTCTGCGGTCGCACGCCGCCTCAAGATGCCGCGGACCACCGTGCTGCGAATCCTGCACACACTTGCGGCCGAGAGGCTCTTGCAGCGCCACGGGTTCGATTTTGCTGCCAGCCCTGAGTTGCGCACGGGGCTGCGTTCCATGGCAGACACGGAGGTGCGCGCTGCCGCGGTGCCTGTGATGAAGGACCTGTCGCAGGTCACAGGAGAAACTGCGTATCTCGCGCTGCTAGCCGGGGACAAGGTCGTGGTGGTGGAAACCTGCGACAGCCCTCACTCCCCGCGCGTGGGTAGCGGGATGCGCGCGCCGATGGACTTGCACTGCTCTGCCATCGGGAAGGCGTTCCTTGCTTTCGGGCCGCGGGCGTGTCTGGAGAGAGTGCTGGGGAGCGCGCCGTTGCAGGCGCGAACCCGGCGGACCCTGACCGCGGCCGAGGCACTTGCAAGCGAGTGCAGCCGGATCGTGAAGCAGGGCTACGCCATGGACGATGGGGAATACGAAGAGGGCGTGCGCACCCTGGCCGCGCCAGTCTGGGCCAGCGGCGGTTTGCTGGCGGCCGTCATTGGTGTGTCGGCCTCGGCGGCCACTTTTTCTGAACAGAGAGTCTCGGACATAGCTGTGCTGGTATTGCAGGCGGCGAAGAAGCTGGCGGGGATGCTGGCGGAGCGAAGCAAAGAATAGAGCCAAGAGGCGCAAGACCAGCTTGCTCTGGCGGCTTCTCCCGGGTGGCCAGCCAGCGGTGTGTCGTGCGGCGCGTTCCTTCCGTGTGACCGGCGGGTAAACCCTGCTAGAGTTCCTTCCCCGATGTCCATTCTTCTCGCAATTCTTGGGCTCGCCTTGCTCATCGTGTTGCACGAGGCGGGTCATTTCATGGTCGCACGCCTCTGTGGGATGCGGGTCGAGAGATTCTCGATTGGTTTTGGAAAGGCTCTCGCGTCTTTCAAGCGCGGGGACACGATTTACCAGATCGCGCCTATCCCGCTTGGAGGCTTCGTGCAGATCACGGGCCTGAACCCCCACGAGGAATTCGACCACAGCGATCCCCATGTCTATCCCAACCGGCCGCGCTGGATGCGGTTCTCAGTTCTGCTGGCCGGACCCGCCGCCAACTACCTGACCGCTTTCTTGATCGCCCTGATCGTCATCATCGGATATGGACAGCCCACAGGAACCACGACCATCGATGAGGTGCTCCCGAGCAGCGCGGCCCAGGAAGCTGGGCTTCGCGCCGGGGACGCCTTGGCCGAGATAAACGGCAAGTCTGTGGCTGAGTCATCAGCGGTCACCAAGATCGTCAGGGGATCCGCCGGCGCGCCTGTGACGGTCAAGGTGATGCGAGGGGGCAGCCCGGTGACGGTGACGGTNNGCGCGCGGGCCTCTGCTCTCGGCGCTCAAGGAATCGGCGTTGCTCCCAGTCGCAGTGGCCACCGGCATCCTGACCAACCTGTGGGATCTCATCTCGGGCAAGGTGAAAGGCGGGCTGAGCGGACCGGTCGGGATCGCGCGCGAAATGGCAAACGCGGCCCAGCAGGGCGCCAGCAGATTTCTCGAAATTGTTCTGCTCATCGCGGTTGCGCTGGCGGTATTCAATCTGCTGCCCATACCAGGGCTCGACGGAGGCCGAGCGGTCTTCTTGGGTATTGGCGCCATCCGTAGACGCGACGTCAACCCCATCCTTGAGGCCAAGATTCACATGGTCGGCATCATGCTGCTGATGGGGCTCTTGGTCGTGGTCACCTTCGGCGATCTGAAACCCCTGGTTCTCAAGCTGTTCGGCTAGTCGCCGACTTCGTCGATGCGCCCTCGCAAGACGCGCATTCACTGCGGCCTGGTGGGCGACCGGACGCTGGTGGGTTCGAGCTATCTCTCCCGGCCCGACTTGCGGCAAGAGTACCAAAGCGAGATTGCGCCGCGGACCGAGGCGGCGCTGCGCCGAATTCTGGGACAGGTTCAGCTTGAACCGCAGCGGCCCCGGCGCGTGCTGGATCTGGGTGCCGGCACGGGAGCGGTAGCCCGGGCGCTGCGAGGATGTTTCGGCGAAGATGTCGAGCTGGTGGCGGTAGACAGGGTTGCTGGCCCCGGGATTCTGGTCGCCGATGTGCTTCGCGGAGTGCGCCCCGCGGGCGTGAGGGGTTGTTTCGACCTGATCGTGGCCGCGCATCTACTGAATGAACTGGGCAGGAGTCTGAACCTCGACGGACGGGCGCAACTGGTGGCGGGTTGGTGCCGCGAATTGTTGGAACCGGATGGAACCTGCATCGTAATCGAGCCAGCGCTACGCGACACCTCGCGGGCGCTTCTGGGCGTGCGCGATCGACTGCTGGTCGCTGGCCTTCACCTGCTGGCACCTTGCCTCTGCCAGACGGCCTGTCCGGCGCTGCAGCGCGATCGCGATTGGTGCCACGATAGCGCCGAGGTGCTGATCGCCGGTCGCTCGCGGGTGGACTTCAGCTACCTGATTCTGCGCCAATCCGGCACCAAGGAAGTTGACCGCAACCGCTATCGCGTGGTGAGCGACCCGCTCAAGGACAAGGGGCGTTTGCGCTTTTTCGTTTGCGGCGTCGCGGGTCGCTTCGTGCTCATGCGCCTGGATCGCGATCGCTCAGCCGCGAACCAAGCCCTGGACCGCATGTGCCGGGGCGACATCGTAGTCCTGCCCAACGTGCTGGTGCAAGACGACGGCATCCGCATCGCCGTCGAAAGCACCGTCGGAATTGGCTGAGGGTTGGCCTCTTCTCCGCCGGCCAGCGTGCGCGTGGGCGGTAGCGGTAGCGTGAGCGACCAGCGGCACGCGGCCAGCGTGGGCGGCTGGCGTGAGCGTGAGCGACCCGCGGCCCGCGACACGCGGAGCGCCCTCGCCCCGCGCCTTTCGCCTCCCCCGTACCCCACACGAACTCGCTCACGCCCTCGCCCACGCGACCCGCTAGCCGCGAACCGCGGGCCGACCCTGCGGGCGGCCCGTAATTACCCGACAAGCTCTAGCTACGTCCCGGACGAGTAGTCGTCCTGGTACTTGACCTGCTCGGGGGTGAGCTTGTCGATGCGGATGCCCTGGGTGCCCAGCTTGATGGCCGCCAGCTCCTGATCCTGTTCGGGCGAAAGCTCGTACACCGCCGGCTTCATGGTCTTGCCATCGCGGGCGAGCTTGCGCAGAGCCAGGTACTGGTTGGAGAACGACATGTCCGTGACTTCGGAGGGGTGTCCCTCGGCGGCAGCCAGGTTGACCAGCCGGCCCTGGGCCAGGATGTAGACGCGGACGCCGT
>PMBY01000491.1 GCA_003153875.1 Myxococcales bacterium
GAACTGAAATCCCCGCTGGCCTCCATCCGCCTTTTCATCGAGACCCTGGAACTGCGCGATCCGCCCCCTGAAAAGCGCGCGCGCTTTCTCGCCAACATGCGCGACGACGTGAATCGCTTGGATGGCCTGGTCAACAACATCCTCGCAGTGGCTCGGCTCGACAGTGGCCGCTTCGTGGTGCACGTGGACCGCGGCGATCTGGGCCGCGACGTGGCCGATGTGGTCGAAACCCTTGGCAAGGACCCGTCGCAACGCCGCCTGGCCGTCGATCTCGCTCTGCCTGCCGAACCCTTGCTCGCGCGCTATGACCTGGGTGTGCTCAAGACCGTGCTGCGCAACCTGCTCGACAATGCCGCGAAGTACGGCGGCACCGACCAGTCGGTGCACGTGACCGTGGCACGGCAGGGTGACTGGGCCGTCCTTGAAGTCCGGGACCAGGGCATCGGTCTGGCCGCCGAGGAGCGCGAGAAGATTTTTGACAAGTTCTATCGCGTGGGCGAGGAGATGGTGCGCCAGACCGAAGGCACTGGCCTCGGCCTCTACCTGGCACGCGAGCTGATACGCCAGCTGGGCGGCAGCATCACCGCCGACAGCCCCGGCGTGGGCAAAGGCACCAGCTTCCGGGTCACGCTGCCGCTCGACCGCGAGGAGCAGGCATGAGCGCGCGCATCCTGGTCGTCGAGGACGAGCAGCACCTGGCCGAAGGCATCAGCGAGAACCTGCAACAGGAAGGCTACGCCGTGGAGATCGTGGGCGACGGCGAAAGCGCGCTTTCCCGCTGGCGGTCAGGTGGCATCGACCTGGTGATCCTCGACGTCATGCTGCCCCGACTCGACGGGTTCTCCGTGTGCAAGGCCATTCGCGACGAGGGTGGCCGCCTGCCCATCCTGTTTCTCACGGCCAAGACCTCGGACGACGACCGCGTGTACGGCCTGGAGATGGGCGGCGATGACTATCTGGGCAAGCCCTTCAACCTGCGCGAGCTGCTCCTGCGCGTGGGCGGCATGTTGCGCCGGCAAGGCTGGTATGGACAGACGATCAAAGCCACGCGCATTGGTGACGTCACGGTCGATTTCGGAAAAGGAGAAGTCATCGCTCCCGATGGCGAGCGCAACGCCCTGGCCGAAAAAGAGGGATTGATCCTGCGCCTGCTGGTGGAACGCGCCGGCCAGGTGGTCTCGCGTGACGAGATCCTGGAGCGCGTGTGGGGCTACGAGGTTTCGCCGTCCACGCGCGCCGTCGAGCACATGGTGGTGCGGCTGCGCAAACTGATCGAGCCCGATCCCGAACGCCCGCGCCACCTGCACACCGTGCGCGGCCTGGGCTATCGCTTTTCCCCCGAGGGTGAAGCATGAGCGATCTTCGCTCCATCTCGGCCGAACTGCTGGCCCGCTACGACAGCGCCGGGCCTCGCTACACCTCCTACCCGACCGCGGTGGAATTCCGCGAGGACTTCCAGGAGCCCGACTATCTGCGCGCCCTGGAACGCGCCGACGCGTGCGGCGCGGCCCCCCTGTCGGTCTACACCCACCTGCCCTTCTGCGAGCGACGCTGCACTTTCTGCGGTTGCCATTCCTTTGCCACCACCCGCAGGGAAGTGGCCGAACCGTACCTGGAACACCTGCTGCGCGAAATCGACTTGGTGGCCGCGCGCCTGCCTCGGCGACGCAAAGTCGCGCAGTTTCACCTGGGCGGCGGCACGCCCACGTACTTCTCGCCGACGCAGCTCGAGCGCCTGGTGGCTGGCTTTGTCCGCCACTTCGAATTCCTGCCGCACGCGGAATTGGCCGTCGAGGTCGATCCCCGCGTGACCAGCGAGGCCCATCTCAACATGTTGTCGCGCCTCGGTTTCAACCGAATCTCCATGGGCGTGCAGGACTTCTCGCCCGAGGTTCAGCAAGCCATCGGCCGCCGGCAGACCCGCGAGCAGACCACGGACTTGGTCGCGGGCGCGCGTCGGCACGGTTTTGGCGGCATCAACTTCGACCTGGTCTATGGCTTGCCCGCACAGCAGCCCGAGTCGTTCGCCAAGACCCTGGCTGAGACCGTAGCTCTGCGTCCCGATCGCGTGGCGGTCTACTCCTTTGCCTACTTGCCCATGGTGCGCAGCAACCAGAAGCTGATCGACATCCGCGCGGTTCCAGACCGAGACACCAAGTTTCAACTGCTGGCCATGGCCCGCGAGGCGTTTCTGGCCGCCGGCTATCAGGCCATCGGCATGGACCACTTTGCCCTGCCCTCGGATGAGCTGGCCGTGGCCCAGCGCCAAGGCCGCCTGTCACGCAACTTCATGGGCTACACCGTCAACCCGGGCGACGACACGCTCGGGTTCGGGGTGTCAGCCATCGGCGATGTGCGTGGGGCGCTGGTGCAGAACGAAAAGAAGCTGGCGCCCTACTACCGCAGGCTCGACGACGGCCACCTGCCTGTGCAGCGAGGCTACGCGCGTTCCCTCGACGACGAGATCCGCCGCGACGCCATCCTGTCGCTGATGTGCAACTTCACCGTNNTGGCCAAGCTTGCGCTCTTCGAGAAGGACGGCATGTGCCGCCTCGACGAACAGGGCGTGCACGCCATCGGCCTGGGCCAGATCTTCGTGCGCAATCTGGCCATGTGCTTCGACGCCTATCTCACCCCGCGCCAGCAGCTTGGCCGGCCGGTGTTTTCGCGGACTGTCTGAAATTGAGTTGCGCTTGGCTACTTGCCCTTGAACTCGCGACAGACCTTGACCAGCGCCTTGATGTCCTCGGGCGTGATCTTGCCTTTGAAGGCAGTCATGACCACCTTGCCTTCCGCGTTCTTGACGCCGTCGGTGATCGACTTTTCCCAAGCATCGTCCTTGGCCGCAGCCTGCACCTTGGCGTCGGTCAAGTCCTTGATGCTGAGCTTCTTGCCCATNNTCCTTGCCGTGGCAGCCGGCACATTTCTGGGCGAAGGTTTCGGGAGCGCCAGCCAAAGCGGCGGCCGAAACCGACAGGGCGAGAAGACCACTGGCGATGAGTGCGATTGTCTTGCGCATGCTTGTTCCTTTCGGTTGATTAGACGCCGTGACTCTGACTCTGCTTCAAAGAAAATGCCATCTTTGGATCGAGTTAGAGCTGTACCACGCCTCGGCCTGGCGCCGAGCAAAGGACAGGGCCTCTTGCTACGCCAATGAGGCAGGCTGCTTGGCGAGCGTCGCCGCGGACTCAGCCGGCGATTCGGCGTAGACCTCAGCATGGCCTCGCGTGGAGACGCCCACGCCCATGTTGTAGCCCTCTTCGCCGTGCAGGTGGATGTCCAGACCCTCGTGTTCTTCCTCGGCGCCCACACGCAAGCCCACGAGCGCGTCGACGAGCTTGAGCAACACCAGCGTGCCCACGACGGCGTAGCCGACGCCAACACCCACCGCGAGCAGTTGCTTGGCAAAGAAGCCTGCATTGCCGGCCAACAAGCCGTCTGCGCCGGCCGGGTTCCACGCGCGCAGCGCGAACACGCCCAGCAGAATGGTACCGACCGCGCCGCCCACCCCGTGCACGCCAAACGCGTCCAGGGTGTCGTCGTACCCGAGCTTGCCCTTGAGCATGACGGCGCCATAGCAGGCCAGACCCGCAGCGGCGCCAATGGCCAGCGCGCCCATCGGCCCGACGTAGCCCGAAGCCGGTGTCACGGTGGCCAGGCCCGCTATGAAGCCCGATGCAAACCCCAAGGCCGACGCCTTGCCATAGCGGGCGATGTCCACCACCAGCCACACCATGCCGCCCATGGCCGCCGCCAGTTGCGAATTGACCAGAGCCAGTGCCGCCACGCCCGAGGCAGCCAGAGCGCTGCCACCATTGAACCCGAACCAGCCGAACCAGAGCAGACCCGCGCCCAGAAGAACCATGGTCAGGTTGTGGGGCAAAATGCGTTCGCGCGGGTAACCCAGACGTTTGCCCAGCACCAGGGCGAACACCAGCGCCGAGCAGCCCGAGCTGACATGCACCACCACGCCACCGGCGAAGTCGAGCGCGCCCAGCTTCTGCAGCCAGCCGCCATCAGCCCACATCCAGTGGGCCAGCGGATCATAGATGAACGTGGCCCAAAGCAGTGTGAAGAGAACGTAGGCTGAAAACTTGAGGCGCTCGGCGAAGGCGCCCGAGATCAGGGCCGGCGTGATGATGGCGAACATCATCTGATAGGCCATGAACACCAGGTGCGGGATCGTCATGCCCGGCCGCGGCTCCAGTCCCACGCCGCGCAGAAATGCGAACGACAGGCCGCCGATGACGCCGCCGTGGTCAGGCCCGAACGCCAGCGAATAGCCGAACGCCACCCACTGCAGCGTGATCAACCCCATGGCCACAAAGCTGTGCATGTAGGTCGACAGCACGTTCTTGGGCCGCACCAGGCCGCCGTAGAACAGGGCCAGCCCAGGCACCATCAAGAGAACCAGGGCAGTTGAAACCAGGAGCCACGCGGTATCGCCGGAATTCATGTCCGCAAGGTTGCCAATGTCAGAATTCCAAGAAAAGTCCCTGTTGCGTCGGCAAGAGAGAATTTTCCCGGCAGAGATACCGGCGAAACCGAGATGTGCCAGGGAATATACGCGGCGGAAACAAATCGCGATTTGGCGCGTGCTAGCAAGGTTCGCGGCCCCCGACTTGACCGCCTATGGCGCCAACCGTTGAAGAAAGGCGCGCGGGGTGACGATGCGAATGCCCTGATAGTCGCCGATGGCAAGCAGATCGTGATCGCCGGTGACGACGTAGTCAGCGCATCCTTCCACCGCCTCTGCCTACTTCTTCGCGGGGCGCTTCGCCGCGCGACGTGCCCAGTTCTGCGCCTCGATCGCCAGCGCCGCAGCATCGGATTCGGTGAGTCGGCCTTGGGCCGGAAAGCAACCTGCCGCTCTCGGGTCTACGGTCCGCTGCGCACGCAGTGCACGCTCAAACTCAACCGATTCCTCACGGCTCCAGGTGCCCGCGAGATCATCCAGATCGTGATGCGCCGGCGCCGCAACCCGCGGCCGCTTGGTCCTCGTCGCCTCCTCAAGAAACGAGATCACCGCTCTGTTGGTGCTGATGCTTTCCCTCGACGCCCGCTCACGAATGGTGCGTGCAACCGCGGGAGGGATGTTTCTGATCTTGATCGTCTTCATGATTCGCTCGCCGCTCACGCTAGCATCAACTCCGGCGTCAGCAGGGCGCCACAACGGAGATCACATCGACACCTCTCGAGCCCTGTCGGCGGTTTCGCGCATACGAATCTACACACGACGCTGCATTTTTCCCTTGACAAGATCGCTGAACATATGTTCAGCTTGGCGTCATGTTCTCCGTCGAGGATTTGAGTCGGGAGATAGCGGATTTGGCGGCGCACATGGATGCGGCTACGCACAGGCTGCTGACGTGCATTCGGCAGTTCGACGAGGCGGGCGGGTGGTACGAACAGGGGGCGGCCTCGTGCGCAAGTTGGCTGGCTTGGCGTATCGGGCTCGATTCGGCTACTGCGCGCGAGAGGGTGCGGGTGGCGCGGGCGCTGGGCAAGTTGCCCGCAATCGACGAGGCCCTGCGCGCGGGCAAGCTGTCGTACGCGAAGGCACGGGCGCTCACTCGCGTGGCCACGCCTGAAACTGAAACGAAGTTGCTGGAGGTGGCCGTGGTCGCCACAGGCGCGCAGCTTGAACGCATCTGTCGGGGCTACCGCCGTGCCCTGGCCCCTGATGAAGGGTTGGCGCCCGAGGAGCGGAGTGTTCGGCGGCGGGACCTGCCAGGCGGAATGGTGAGGTTGGAAATCGTGCTGGCGCCGGACGAGGCGGACTTGCTCCTGCGTGCACTCGACCGAGCACGCGAGGTGGTCCACGAGGAGACGGACGGTTCCGCGGAAACGCGCAAGCGAGACAATGTTCAAGCGGACGTTTCCGCGGAAACGTCAGCGCCCGGCTCAACCTGGCCCTCGCGCGCGGACGGCGTGGTGGCCCTGGCCGAGAATTTCCTCGCGGGCAACCCCGCGACCGGCAATGGCGGCGAGCGCTTTCAGGTCATGGTTCACGTGGATCAGGATCCGCTGGCGCCCGACGGCGTTCTTTCGGCCAGTCTGGATGACGGGACACGCGTTTCCGCGGAAACGTTCCGCCGCATCGCCTGCGATTGTGGCGTGGTCGCCGCGACCGGCGACGGCGCGCAATTGAATATCGGCCGCCGCGCGCGCTCTATTCCGCCAGCAATTCGGCGGGCACTGGCCTTGCGCGACCGTGGTTGTCGCTTCCCGGGCTGCACGCACACGCGTTTCCTGCACGGCCACCACATCCGGCACTGGCTAGCCGGGGGCGAGACCAGCGTCAACAATCTAGCGTTGCTCTGCACCTTCCATCACCACTTGGTCCACGAGGGCGGCTGGGCGGTCGCCCGTGGCTTGGACGAAGAATTGACATTCACGGCGCCAGATGGCCGCGCGCTGCAGGCCGAGCCGCCGCAGCACATCGCCGAAGATGTCCTCGAATCGCTGCACGAATGGGCCGCTGACCGCGGGCTCGACCTTGGGCCGGACAGCAACTTGCCCCTCTGGGATGGCACGCGGCCTGACTACGACTGGGCCGTGGGCGCGCTGCTACGGGCAGGCTAGTCACCGAGATTCCACTGTGGTGATACTCTTGTGGCTATGACCATTCAGCGAAGTGTTGCCCTGGGCGTTCTTGCCATGTTGTTGCCGTCGATCGCGGCTGGCTCGCTCGTCCAAGCCCTGGATACCGCCGAGTTGATCGGTCGGGCCGAACGCATCGTCGTCGCACAAGTCCTGTCGACAAAGAGCGAGTGGGATTCGGCCAAGCGAAACATTCACACAAGCATCGAGATCAAGGTCGAGGAAGCGTGGAAGGGATCGGTCGCCCCCGACGAGCACATAGTCATCGTTCAACCGGGCGGCACCGTGGGCGATGTCGAAATGCGCGTGCACGGCATGCCCAGCTTTGCACCGGGCGAGAAGGCGCTGCTGTTTCTCGCGGGCCATGGAGCAACCCGCGTGGTGGGAATGAGCCAGGGCAAGCGGCCTCTGCGCTGGGACAGCACGGACAAGCGGTGGGTGGCCGAGGCCGCGGAGTATTCAGCGGTCGTGCGACGCGATTCCCAAGGCCGGCTGCAACCGGCGCTGCCAGACCATGCCATGCCATTGGATGAGCTTCGCCAGCGGGTGCGCGCGCTGGTCAGACCGCAATAGCCTCAGGACATTTTCCATGAGAACCAGAGCTAATTGGGCAATGACCACAGTGATGGCAGGCGTTGCGACTCTATCCATGCCCGCCGCGGCCTACGTCCGCAACCTGACCAGCACAGGTGTGCCGACGTCGTGGAAAACGCCTTGCGTGACCATGGAGTTCTCGCTGGGCGCCCCTCCGGCGGAGTTAGACGCCGTGGGATACCTTGATGCAGCCACGCAGGCCGGCGCAGCCTGGAGTCGAGCTGCACTCGATGGCGTCAGCCGATGCACCAATGTGATCTTCACAGTTGAGTCTGTCCCCGATGTCGCCGGCCCGGTGGGCATGGACTACCACAATCGCTTGATCTTCCGCCAAGACATCTGGTGTAGCGATCCGCTTCCCGTTTTTGGCCCCTGCTATGACCCAAGTGCCTTGCTCATCACTTCGGTTTTCCAGCTCAAGACGACCGGCGAGATTCTGGATGCCGACATTGAAGTGAATGCCACCAACTTCACTTGGGGCGATTTCGTGGCCCATCCCGAGCAGTTTGAAGCCAACACCCAGGACTTCCAGGGCGCGCTCACCCACGAATTCGGGCATGCCATCGGACTGGCCGATAGTTGCTTCAGGCCCGGTCTCAATTCGGACGGCACGCTGGTGGCGCGGCCCACGGACAACCTCGGCAACCCGGTACCCGGTTGCAACGCGAGCGACCTGCCCGCCATCGTCACGCAGGCCACTATGTACGGCTCGGTCGCCACGCCCAGCGCCGAAGTTGAGCTGCGCAGCCTATCACCCGATGACACGCAAGCCGCGTGCGACATCTATGCCTTCACGACCAATTTCGTGTGCCTCGCTCCGTCGATAATTGAGACCGAGGTAGACGCGGGAGTGACGGATGCCGGCCCCATTCCCGCCAACCGCCACGCCTCTTCCTGCGCCTACGGTCAGGGTATTGAGCACTCAAGGGGCAGCATCGTCGCATTGCTCATTCTCTCCGTTCTACACATGCGGGTGCGGCGCCCACGGGCTGTGGCCGTGTCGGGCTGGACTCGGCGACTGCGCGCTCAACCGGCCAGCGCTGCCTTCAAGAGAGCGGCAACCACCATCCCGAGTCCAACGACCAAGGCCTCGATCACAGTTTCAAAGTTACCATGCCCGAAGCCCCTTGCCGACGGGAGCGAGACGGGACAGAACTGTCCCTTTCGAGGCTGAAGTTNNCTGGGCGGGCGGGCGCAGTGGGCGCCCAACGAAAAGGTGGCGCTGGAGGTCGGCATCGGCGCTGCCTTTGCCGGGGCGCGTGCCCTGGTCACCATGAAGCACGTGGGTCTGAATGTGGCCGCGGACCCTTTGTTCACGGCGGCCTACACCGGCGTGACCGGCGGCCTGGTGATCGTGTCGGCTGACGATCCGGGCATGGCATCCAGCCAGAACGAACAGGACAACCGCCGATTCGCCGTGGCGGCCGGCCTACCCATGCTGGAGCCGTCCGACTCGCAGGAGGCCTACGATTTCACCCTGCTCGCCATCGAGATCTCGGAGCGCTGGCGCATTCCCGTGCTTCTGCGCATGACCACGCGGGTGTGCCACTCGGCCACGCTGGTGCAGACCAACGGTCAGCTCGCCCCGCCCAGCCAGCCGAACTTCGTGCGCGATGTGCCTGGCCGGGTGATGATCCCGGCCTACGCGCGGCCCGCGCACCATCGCCTGCGCGCCAAGCTGGCAGAAATCGCGGCCTGGAACGAAAGCGAAGGCCCTACCCAGATCGTCGACGGCGAAAAGTCGCTGGGGATCATCACCTCGGGGATCTCGTACCAGCATGTGCGCGAGGCCGCGCCGCGGGCACGCGTGCTCAAGATTGGTCTTAGCTATCCCCTGCCGGTCGAGGCCATGCGCCGCTTCGCCGCCAGCGTGGAGCGCGCCCTGGTCGTGGAAGAAGGCGATCCCTTCCTCTACGAGGCCGCGCGCACGGCCGGCATCGCGGTCGAGCAGAAGCCCGAGATGTACCGCTTCGGCGAGCTGAACGTCAGCCGCGTGCGCCGTATCGTGGCTGGCGACGTTTCGCCCGAGCCCGCGCTGCCTGCGGGCAAACCGCCCGAGCTGTGCCCGGGCTGTCCCCACCGAACCGTGTTCGAGATCCTGCGCGACCTGGGTTGCATCGTGGCGGGCGACATCGGCTGCTACACACTGGGCGTGCTGCCGCCCTTCTCCGCCATGGACACCTGTGTCTGCATGGGCGCGGCCATCGGCGTCGGCCTGGGTCTGCGCCACAGTTTGCCGCCCGAGCAAGCGCGCAAGGTGGTCAGTGTGATTGGCGACTCCACTTTCGTCCACAGCGGAATCACCGGCCTGGTGGAAATGGTCTACAACCCGCCCGCCACCGGTCATGTGCTGGTTATCCTCGACAATGGCACCACAGCTATGACCGGGATGCAGGAACACCCGGGCACAGGACGCAGGCTTGACCACGAACCAACCGGGCGCGTGGTCTTCGAAGATCTGGCGCGCACTTTGGGCATCAAGAACATACACATCGTCGACCCGGTTGCCGACGAGAAAGCCATCGCGCTCGTGTTGCGCGAGGCCCTGGCACGCGACGAGCTGTCAGTCATTATCGCGCGCCGGCCGTGTCTGCTGGCCGCGGGTGCCATCAAGCTTCGGGAGAAGAAGGTCCATGCCGGAAAGTAGCAGCGTGGTCAACGTCGTGGTCGCCGGCCTGGGCGGCCAGGGCGTGCTCAAGGCGTCGGGCATTCTCGCGGACGCGGCCTTTCGCGCGGGGCTGGACGTGAAGAAGAGCGAGATCCACGGCATGAGCCAGCGCGGCGGCTCGGTTTCCAGCGACGCGCGCTTCGGCGACCGCGTGTTTTCGCCCATGGTTCCGGCGGGCGAGGCGGATTTTCTGGTGGTCCTGGCCGCCAGCCAAATCGAGGTGGCGCGGCCGGCGCTCAAGGCGGGCGGCGTGCTGATTCACCCAGGCCTGGTCGACGAGGCGCGTCTCGCCAACAAGCGGAGCCTGAACGTAGCCCTGCTCGGCGCGCTTGCTCGCCACCTCAATCTTGCGGACAATCTCTGGTATGCGGCCATCAAGGCCGCTTTGCCCGAGAAGCTCCACGCGGCCAATCTGCAGGCCTTTGCCATCGGAAAGAACCCATGACCTCCGCTTCGCAAGACAAAAAGCCCCACTACCATCCCGCCAGCGCGCCCGACTTCGTGCCCACGCCGCTTCTGCGTAGGCTGCAGCTCGATCGCGTGCAGGCCATCGTGGCCCACGCCGCCGAACGCGTAGAACTCTTCCGCCAGCGGCTGCAGAGTCGCAAGCTGGCACCGACCGATATACAAACCCTCGATGATGTCGCGCGCCTGCCCTTCACCAGCAAGGCCGACCTGCGCGACACATATCCTTTTGGCCTGTTCGCTGTCCCGCTGCGCGATGTGGTGCGGGTGCACGCATCCAGCGGGACCACGGGCAAGCCCATCGTGGTCGCCTACACCAAGCAAGACGTCGATGTGTGGACTTCGGTCATGGTGCGCAGCCTGGCGGCCTGCGGCCTGCACGAGGGCGACATCGTGCAGAACGCCTACGGTTACGGACTCTTCACCGGCGGGCTGGGCGCGCACTACGGCGCCGAGGGCATCGGCGCGGCGGTGATTCCCATCTCCGGCGGCAACACCGACCGTCAGATCATGGTGATGAAAGATTTCGGCGTTACCGCTATCTGCTGCACGCCTACCTACTTTCTGCACCTTGTCGACCGGGCCGCCCAGCTAGACGTGGACCTCAAGGCCCTGCCCCTGCGCGTGGGCGTGTTCGGCGCCGAGCCCTGGACAGACTCCATGCGCCGCCACATCGAAAGCGCGACCAACATCCAGGCCTTCGACATCTACGGCTTGTCCGAGATCATCGGCCCGGGCGTGGCCATCGAGTGCCCGTGCCACGAGGGCCTGCACATCTTCGAAGATCACTTCTACCCCGAGATCATCGATCCCGAGACCGGGCGTGTGCTGCCCGACGGCCAGGAGGGCGAGCTGGTGCTGACCACGCTGTCCAAGTGGGCCATGCCCATGATTCGCTACCGCACACGCGACATCACCGCGCTGATTCCCGGCGCCTGCGCCTGCGGCCGTTCCTTGCGGCGCATGCGACGCATCGGCCGNNATCGAGGCCGTGTTGCTGGAGGTGGAAGGCACCCTGCCCCACTACCAGATCATCCTCACGCGCGAACATGGCCTGGACCAGATCGAGGTGCAGGTCGAGGTCACGGCCCAGGTGTTCAGCGATCGGGTGGGCACGCTGGAAGCGCTGTCGGAAAGACTGGCAGACACGCTGGAGCGGGTGCTCGGCATCCGCATCAAGGTCACGCTGGTGGAACCGCAAACCATCCAGCGCAGTGAAGGCAAGGCCAAGCGGGTCGTCGACAAGCGAGGACAGACATGAAAATTCAACAGCTTTCGATCTTCGCGGAAAACAAGCCAGGCCACATCGCAGCCCCGTGCCGTCTGTTGGCGGAAAACGGGGTCGACATTCGCGCCCTGTCGGTGGCGGACACGCAGCACTTCGGAATCCTGCGCATCATCGTGTCGGATCCTCTCCGGGCCACGCAGCTGCTCGAGGCAGCCGGCTACGTGGTCAAGCCCACCGAGGTGCTGGCCGTGGAAGTGGAAGATCGCCCAGGAGGACTCGCCCGCATCCTGTCCGCCTTCGAGCGGACCACCATCAACATCGAGTACATGTACGCCTTCCCCTTTGGTCATGGCGAGCGCGCCGTGCTCATCTTCCGCTTTGACGATCCCGACGGTGCGGCCCAGGCGCTGCAGGCCTCGGGCATCAACGTGCTGGCCAAGAACGACCTGTTCAATCGCTGATGGCTGTCGCGAAGAGCATTGCCGAGCAACTGGAACGCGCCTCGTGGATCCGGCGCATGTTCGAGGAGGGTGCGCGCCTGAAGAAAGAGCGCGGCGAGGACAGCATCTTCGACTTCACTCTCGGCAATCCCGAGGTCGAGCCGCCCGCCCTGACCCTGGCCAGCTTGCGCCGGGTGGTGGAAAAGGGCCGGCTGCACAGCCACGGCTACATGCCCAACCCCGGCTTTCCCGAGGTGCGCGCGGCCATTGCCGACAAGTTGCGCCGGGAAGTCGGACTGCCGTTTGCTGCCGAGCACGTGTGCATGACCGCGGGCGCGGCAGCCGCTTGCAACGTCATCTTGAAGGCGATTCTCGATCCCGGCGACGAGGTCATCCTGCTGGCGCCATTTTTCGCCGAGTATCCCTTCTACGTGGGAAATCACGGCGGCCGCGCGGTGGTGGTCGAGACCGACGCGGACTGCCTGCCGGATGTCGACCGCATCGCCGCGGCCATCACCCCGCGCACCCGCGGCATCATCCTGAACACGCCCAACAATCCCTCGGGTCGTGTCTATCCCGCGGCGCTGCTGCGCGATCTAGGAACCATGCTCGCGCGCCTTCCCAACCCGCCGCTGGTCATCAGCGACGAGCCTTACAAGAGCCTGGTCTATGACGGCGTCCCAGTTGCCGAGGTAGCGTCGCTCATCTCGCAGACCGCGATCTGCTTTTCCTGGTCGAAATCGCAGGCACTAGCAGGAGAGCGCATCGGGTTTCTCGCGCTGTCGCCGCGCCTGCCTGACTGGCCCCAGATGGCGGCGGCTTGCACCTTCGCCAACCGCACCCTGGGGTTCGTGAACGCGCCGGCGCTCTGGCAGTTGGTCATGGCTGAGGCGGCCGATGCTTGCGTCGACGTGACCCTTTACCAGCACAAGCGCGATGTCTTCTGCGCCGGCCTGGCCGCGGCTGGCTATGAGGTGCGCAAGCCCGAGGGCGGCTACTACGTCTTTCTCAAGACTCCCATTCCCGACGACGTGTCGTTCGTGGGTCTCTTGGTCAAGCAAGGCGTGCTCGCCGTTCCAGGCACGGGCTTCGGTCGCGGCGGATACATCAGGCTGTCGATGACGGTGCCACTCGACACCATCGAGCGCGCCCTGCCCGCTTTCCAGCGTGCGCTGCAAGCGGCGCGGGGCTAGACCGTGCAGGGCACCGTCATTCGATAGTCGTCCGTGACGAAGCCTCCGCCGATGTCACCGATCACGGCCTCGGCAATAGTGAAGCCAGCGCGCTCATAGGCGCGAATGGCTTTCTGGTTCTTCTTGTTCACGCAAAGCGAAACCTCCCGCGCGCCCAGTGCCGCGGCGATCTCCATCACGTGGCTCAGGCTGGCCCGGCCCAGGCCCTGTCCATGCCGGTCGACCTGAAGGTAGAGTTTGTGCAGCTTCACCCGAGCCGCCGTTGCATCGTACGAATAGGACAGAAAACCGACGGTGTTCGCTCCCTCGCAGATCAATTCCCAGCAAGTCCCGGCTTGCATCTCCCTGTCGATCGTTTCCGTCGCGTACATCCGGTCGAGCATGTATTCAATCTGCGCGGTCGAAATGATCCCGGGAAAGTGGGTCCGCCAGATCTCGCGCGCCAGCGCTTGCAAGAGCGGAATGTCGCTGGGAGCAGCGATGCCAAAGGTGACGTCGGACATGGCGAGAGTCCTACTGAGACTTTCTAGCCGATTCAGGGCGCTGGTGCGAAATAGCGATTGATTCCATCCATCTCTCGATAGGCGGTGATCTCGCGGTAGCCGTGCAGGGTGAAGTACTCGCTGATGGCGCGGCCATGCTCGGCCGAGTGGATCTCGACGCAGGCCAAGCCTGGCCGGAAACGGCCGATCGAGAACCCCGCTAGCGCTGCCGGCTCGGCGCCCTCGATGTCCAGGGACAGGAAGTCGACGTGCGCGACCCCTTCGCGGGCCAGCAAGTCGTCGAGGGTGATAGTGGACACCTGCCGTCTCTGATAGGCCCCGCCTCGCGGGTCGTCACCGCTGCCCGACGAGAAATCCCTGTCCGGGCTGGCGTAGAAGTCGCGCTTCTCACCACTCTTGTCACCGACGAAATAGGAGAAGAAACGCGTGGCTGGCCGCACCCGTGCGTAGTCAGCCGCATACTCGGCCAGGGCATCCACGGCGATCCCACGCCAACCCAGGTGCTTTTCCAGATAGTAGGTGGTGCTGTTCCTCACAGAACCGCCCGCGCCCACGTCGAGAAAGACCCCGTTGTGGCGATCCTCGAAGAACGCACGAATCAAGGTCTCCTCGGCATCCTGCGAGTAGAGCGCGTCGCCGTAGCGCGCGTGCAGCGCCGCCGGATCGACCTTGCCGGGAAAACGATGCGCGTCTCGACCACTCGGACGACAGGCGCTCACAGCCATCAGAACGATCGCCGCCGCAGCGAACTTCAGCCCGCGCCCGAACAAGCGATCAACTCCAAATGCCAGGGATAGCTTGCCCGCAGAAAGCGCAATGGCCGGCCTTCAGGCTGACCGATTCCACGTGAAAGCCGTGG
>PMBY01000448.1:0-10123 GCA_003153875.1 Myxococcales bacterium
GTCAGGCCTCGTAGCGCCAGCAACCCTGATAGGGTAGCCGCGTATTCGTCTGCCGTACGTTCGACTCGCGTTTCCATGCGCCAGTCGAAACGCAGGGCTTCGCTCTCGAACAGGCCAAAGGCCGTATGAGTGTTTCCAATATCAACCGCGAGTAGCATGGGAGCTGCATGATTGTATCTGCATCTGCGCGCCAGTGCATGTTTGAGCGGGCTTTCGCGGACACGGCCCTTCGAGCCGAACGGGAGCCAGCTTGAAACGAAGAAGGCTTTCGTCCGAACTCCTGGGGCTGGTTGCGGCCGGCGGCGGTTCGCGTTGGCGTCCCCGTTTCCCCTCGGGAATCATCATGCTGGCCTTGGTGGCCGGCTTGATCTTTGCCGGGTGCTGGCTGCTCGATGCCTACTGGCTGGGGCAGCGGAGCGGCCCGTCCCTGCGCCTGGGCCCGCTACGGCTCCTGCTCGACCTTGACGCGGGTACCTTGCAGAACGANNCCCCGCATCGCGGACATGTTCTTCCGCGACAGGACCAACCTGGCCATCATTGGCTTCTTCGTGGTGGCCTGTCTCAACGCGGTTTGGGTCACGCTCTCGGTCTCCAGCAACTACGTCCCGCGCATCACTATCGTGATGACCGTGCTGATGACCAGCGCCAGCCTCCTGCTGCTCATTCCCTACTTCGCCTACGTGTTCGACTTCCTCGACCCCGGCAAGATAATCCTGCGCATCGGCCAACAACTCGTCGATGCAGCCGTGGGTCGCCGGTTGGGCCGCAAGGCTGCGCACGATCTGGCCGCGCGCCAGGCGATGAGTGTGGCGGCCATGGAGCATCTTTCCGACATCGCCGTCAACGCCGTGGCTCAGAAGGACAAGATCATCGCCTCCCACGCCACAGCGGCCCTGCGCGAAGCCGTGGTTCGCTACCAGCCCCACAAGGCGAGTCTTCCTGTCGAGTGGTTTGCCGTGGGCCCCCGCATCCGGAGTAACCCTGACTTCATCGCCATGGAGCCTGAGTCTCTGCGCGAGCTTGAGCGCCAGCAGCTTTGGTTCGAATGGAAAGTCCTGCGCCATCTGCGCAGCGTATTTTCGGAGTCGCTCAACCATCTTCCCGAGATGGCCCATGTGGTGGCCATCGAATCCCGCTACGTGGGCGAGGCTGCCTTGCAGCGCGATGACCGCGCGGTGGTTGCGGTGGTGGTGAAGTACTTCAACACCTACCTGCGCGGGGCACTCAACGGCCACGATGTCCGCGCCTGCTACAACATCTTCAACCAGTACCGCCTGCTGGCCGAGCTTCTTCTCCGGCAAGGTTGGTCCGATCTGGCGCTGACGATCGCGCAGCACTTTGCCTACTACGGCCAAGTGGCCCGCGGCGCCGGGATGGGCTTTGTCACCGAGACTTCGGCCCACGATCTTGGGGCGCTGTGCGAGCGCGCCTTCGAGCTTACCTCGCCGGCCCATGACGCCATGCTGGGGATTTTTCTCGAGGTTGACAGGGAACCCGAGACCAAGACTGACGAGAAGGCTTTGCGCGGCGTGCGCAAGGCTCAGGTCAAACTAGCCACCTACTATCTGGTCCACGGGGCCGATGGCTACGCGCAGCGCATCTGCGACGACATGCGTTCGGAGAGTCCTGAGCGTCTCAATTCGATCCGTACCGAGATGTTGCGCATCCATGCCAAAGACTTCTGGGAGGTCACGGATCGCGGCGTAAACTTCGACTACCTGGACGAATCCTGCAGGGAAAAGCTCGACCAGTTCTTCGACGGGCTAAGTTTGAGGTAGACTAGGTGCTCACAGATGACGCACCAATGACGCCTGACCTGGGCCCCTTCGTCGACGATTCTACCGAAGACACTGGTTCTTCAAGCCAGCAGCGGTTCGGGTTCACGCTCAGCACCGAGAGCCCGCGCATTCTGGTCGTCGACGACGAACGCGTAATTCGCGAGATGCTGTCGGATTTCCTCGGTCTCGAGGGCTACGTGGTCCGCACCGTTGAGGACGGCGTGCAGGCCTTGGAAGAGCTGCAACGCCGCAGCTACAACCTGGTCATCTCAGATCTCAAGATGCCCAACATGAACGGCCTCGAGCTGATCGAAAAGATCACCGAGCTGGGCATCCCGGTGCTGACCGTCATCATGACGGGCTTTGGTACCGTCGAAACCGCCATCGAAGCCATGAAGCATGGCGCCTACGACTACGTGCTCAAACCCTTCCGCGTCGAGGAGGTCGTCCACACCGTGCAGCGCGGGCTCGACCGCCAGCGCCTGCAGCACGAGAACCTGCGCCTCAAAGACGCCCTGTCCATCTACAAGATCAGCGAGGCCATCGCGACCTCGCTTTCGCTCGAGCGGGTGCTCGATCTGGTCCTCGATTCCGTGCTCGATGCGGTCAATGCCGACGTCGCCAACTTGCTGCTGGAAAGGCCCCAGCCCGACCGCCGCCCCGGGGATCCGTCAGGGCCCTTCGTCGAGTATGCGCGCAAGGTTTCCCCGCGCTTCGGCCCCAGCGACACGGCGCCGCCCCTCAACTTCGCTGAGGTCTTGCCACTGTTTCAAGATGACAAGCCCCTGCTGGCGCATGGCGCCCGCGCGCATCGCTTCTTGATCGGTCCGCCCGAAAAGCGTCTGGTCAGCTTCTGTTCCATCCCGCTCAAGCTCAAGGGCCGCATCATCGGCATGCTGAGCGCGTACAGCTACAGCAAAGGCGCCAAGTTCAGCGAAGGGCAGCGCAAGATGCTCTACGTGCTCGGCAGTCGCGCCGCTGTCTCCATCGAGAACGCGCGCTTGTACGAGAGCCTGGTCGACACCAACAAGGATCTCAGTTTCGCCAACGTCTCGCTGGAAGAGAACTTCCGCCAGACCATCATCGGTTTCGCCCACGCCCTGGAAGAGTCTGACCGCTACACCCGCGGCCATTCCGAGCGCGTGTCGACCTATGCGCGCCTCATCGCAGTGGGCATGCGCATGCCGGAGGCGCAGATTGAAACCATCGTAAAGGTCGGCCTGCTGCACGACGTGGGCAAGATCGGCATCCGCAACGATCGCCTCAACAAGCCCGGCAAGCTCACCCCAGAGGAGCTGGCCATGTTCCGCTCGCACCCGGCCAAGGGCAAGCGCATCCTCGAGCCCATCCCTTTCATGCGTGACATCGTGCCTGGCTGCTACTGCCACCACGAGGCCTGGGATGGCTCTGGCTACCCCCAGGGCCTGTGCGCCGATGGAATCCCGCTCATCGGCCGCATCGTTGCGGTAGCCGACGCCTACGATGCCATGACCACGGACCGCGCCTACCGCCAGGCCCTGCCGCATGTCATCGCCTGCGGCGAGCTGGAACGCTGCAGCGGCACCCAGTTCGACCCCGAGATCGTCCGCGTCTTCTTGATGCACATCGAGGAACACCGGAAGCTCGAGCTCCTCGCCAGCCACGTGGTTCCGCGCTGAGGGCAGGGCAACCCCAGGTCGCCCGTACCGCGCGTGTCCTGTCGTGCCGGGCGACCGCAGGTCGTGGCTGCGGCCGTGCCTCCCGCCGGTGGCTCCGCCCCCAACCATAGAAAAAGGGGCCCTGGGATTTTCGTCCCAGGGCCCTTCTTTGACTTACTGCTTGCTAGCCGTTGCTACAGGCCGTTTCCAGCCAGCGCGATGGTTGCACTGTGGCCCGGGGTACCGGACACGGTCACGCTGCCTGTCTTCGCACCCGACGAGCTGGGCTCGAAGCGCACGTCGATGTTGCAGAATTCCGACTCGCTATTGTCGACGCCGAGCTGCACGCCCACGCAGTTGTCCGCGATGATCCGGAAGTCGGATCCGGTCTTCGCGGTGGTGAGGATGCCCGTGTGCGGAGCGCCGGCAGCGTTCTCGACCCACAGGCGAATTACCTGATGGGCTGTCGGAATTATGACCGGCAAGGTGCCCACGGCGAGGTCGCCGAAGTCCACCGGCGATGCGGCCAGACCAGAGGGTGTGGCCGTCCACAAGCTGCCAGTGCCTGGGTCGCTGGGGGTGCTGAGGCTGGCCGTGGCAACGAAGGCCAGCGGCGCGATCGCCTTGGCCTGCACTGTCACGGACTTGTTGCCACCGTGGCTGCTCGACACGCTCAGGGTAACCGGGAGAGCGCCCAGGGTGGCGGCCTTGTCCGGCTTGAAGCTGACCGTCACTGTGCAGCTATCTGTGTCCACAAGGCCCGGTCCGTTCGGATCCGCTGCGACGTCGCAGCCGTTCGGATCGAGCACGAAGTTGGTCGCGTCGCTCACGCTGATCGTGAGAGGGCCGCTGGACTGTGTCGGTAGGGCTGCGGCGGCATTGCCGTTCTGGATGGTGAAGGTCTTGCTGATGGTCCCAACGGTGCTGCCGACCGGCTGATCCGGGAAGGCAGTCGGGTTGGCGGGCGTCAAGGCAAGCCCTGCCGGCAAGACACCGCGCGCTGTCACGGGTGTCGAGTAGGCCTTGATTCCACTCGTGGCATTGGCCTCGACCTCGAGGACGTAGCTGGTCGATGCCGGAATCAACCCGGTAGCCCCCGGCGAAACAGTCAGGGTGAACGAGCAGGTTTCGCCCGCAGCAATCGCCTTGTTGCAGGTGGTTCCCACCGTGAACTTGGCGACGTCGGCGTTCGAGCCAGCGCTATCTGGGTCGACGCTGGTGTTGGGATCCAGTGCCCCGACAACCAGGGTCAGTGCATCGCTCGCCACTTCGCCCGTGTTGGTGATGGTCAGCGGCATCGCGGTCGATGTCGCGGTGTACAGCACGTCGCCGAAGGCGTTCCCGGCGGTGGGGCCCTTGATGGCCAGGGTGGCCGGCTTGGGCACCTTGCCGATGAACCCAGCCGACACGGTGCTGCCAGAAACCGTGACCGAACCGAGGCGATACTGGTCGGCCGAGCTCTGCGGGTGGAACGTCACCGAGAAGGTGCAGCTCCCGTTGGCAGCCAGGCTGACGGTCGGGTCGTTCGGGTCGTTCGGGTCAGCATTGCATGGGCTTGCTCCGACATGGGGGTTGATGATGAAGTCGCCCTGGTTCGGGAAGCCCGTAGAGCCAGGCGTCAGAGTTCCCGAGAGCCCGCTCGCCGTGCCAGCGTTAAGCTGGAAGACCTGGGCAGTCGAGCTGGTGCCAGTTACCGTGGATCCGGTCGGGTTGAAGTTGAAGAACGATGGCGTGATAGTGGACGCTCCGGTCGACGCTGTGCTGTACCCCCAGGCGGTGATGGCCTGAGCATGAGCCGCATTGGTGGCGTAGACGTCCAGTTCAGCATAATAGACTCCCCCGCTCACGCCCGAGCTGGCTGCGAGATGGAAGCTGACGGCACAGATCTCGCCTGGAGCCAGGCTGGCCTTGCCGATGCAGCTGTTGGCCGGGGCGACCTCGGCGAATACGAAGTACGGGTCATTCATATCCTGCGTGAGAGACGGCGGCAGCAGTACGACGCCGCTGGAGTAGTCGGTCCAGAGGAAGTGCATTCCAGTCGCCGGAACCGCGCCGGTGTTCGTGTAGTAGATGGTCACATCGCTGCTCTTGAGACCCTGAGGCACGATGCCAAGGTCCACGTAGTTGCCGTATGTGCCAAGGCCCTGGGTGAGTCCCACTGCCTCGATGGTGGCCTTCTTCACTGCCGTGGCCGTGATCGATGCCGTGGCGAAGTTGTTGCCACTGGCGTTGCCGACCACGAGAGTCGACTTGACCGGGAGCGTGAGCGCCCCTGGGGCCAGTGCAGGAGCCGTGAGGCTGACAACCACAACACACTGGGTATTTGGATCCAGTATTCCGCTTACGCCGCAGGTAGTTGCAGTGCCATTGGTATTGAGCGGGACGTACGCGGAATTGGGGTCATTGGGGTTCACCGATGTCACCGCGAGGCCAGTGTAGGTCGTGGCGCCGACGTTGGTGACGGTGAACGTGTAGGTCGCGCTCGCCTGTCCCGACGGCACCGAGCCAAAGTCATGCGTCAGCGCGCTGAGGGCGAGCTGAGGCGTGGCAATGCCGGTCAGGGTGACATCCACTTCCTGAGTAGAGCGGACTTCCGAGACCATCAAGGTGAGCTCGTCGGCCGCAACAGCCCCGTCGTTCAATGAGGTGGGATTGAACCGCACCTTGATCGTGCACGAGGTCGGGTTTGCCCCGCCCAGGTGCCGGGTGTCGCTGACGCCGCAGGTTCCGACCACGCCAGGAGCCTGGGCAATCTCGAAGCCCAAGCACGAGATCCCAGTCCCGCAGCTAAGGGCGTAGTCGATGTTTCCAGTCTCGGCCGTCCCATTCAGGCTTACGGTGATGGTTGTCCAATCACTCGGTGCATTGACCGCCACCTTGGCGAAGTCAACCGTGAGCGGGGCCACGCTGATGGGCTTCGCACCGAGTGCGGAGACTTTGCCGTTGCCGATGAACTGCACTGTCGAAGACAGGGCCCCAGAGATGACCGTGAGCGTCGCGGTCTTGGCGCCCTCGGTAGCCGGGATCATGATGAACGACAAGGTACAGTGTTCCAGATTAGCTAGCTTCTGGTTGGAGCAGTTGTCGTCGACTGTCGCGAACTCAGCGGCGTTGGTGCCGGTGATGGTGAAGGACAGGGGGCCCTGAGTCGACGCACCGTAGTTCGTCACGGTAACCGTCTGGGTGACGAGCATGTCTATGGTGAGCGTCGTTGACGTCACCGCGACCGTGCCCACCTCGACCGTACCGAAGTCCACCGGCGATGGATCGAAGGTCAATGGGCCAGTGGCCGTGCCTGACACGTCGACGCTGGCCGTACCACCAGCCGAGCCGTTGATGGTCAGGGTGCCGGTCTTGTCGCCGATTCCGCTCTGCGGGTAGAAGTCGAGCCAGACGATGCATTCCTGCACCGCCGATGAGACGTTCGCCACGAAGCCCTGGCAGAGCAGATTCGACGGAGTGGCATGCTCATTGGCTGCGGCGACTCTGAAGTCCGCCGGCGATGCCGAGGTGGTCAAGCTCAGGCTCAGAGTGTTCTGGTGGTTGGCAGCATTCGACCCGCGGACCCTGACCACAAAGAGCTTCTGTTGGTTATCAATGTGGTTGGGATCGAACACGCCGAGCGGAACCTGGCCGAAGTTGGTGCCCAGAGTAGAATCGAGCGGCGTGCAGGTGCCCCACGGGTCGTCGTTGACGACGGTTCCGTCCTTGTTGCTGCAAGGAAGGATCTCGATCACAGGCAAGCCAAGGCCGTTCAGGGTGGCGCTCGTGGCGCCGCCCTTGACCGTGGTTACCTGCAGCGTTGCCGCGCGAGCGCCCGCCGCGGTGGGGGTGAAGTCCACCGTGATCATGCAAGTGTCACCCGGCCTGAGGGTTCCCGGAGCGGTGGCCGGGCAGGTGTTCTTCGAGATGACGAAATCACCGGCGGCAGCGCCCGTGGTCTTGACTGTGACGGCGCCCGTGTCGGTGGGGCTCTTGTCGGAGTTGGTCACCACGAAGGTAATCCCGGCGGGTGCACTCACCGTACCGGACGAACCACCAGCGCCAGCGGCAGCGCCCAGGCCGTAGGAACCGTTGGTCTGGCCGATCACTGTGGCAGCGAATGTGTTGTCCGAGGCGCAGGGGTTGTTCGGATCGAATGCATGATGGCTGACGGCGGGCGCCGTCGGCCGATCCGCCGGACCGGCGCAGGTGACAGGCTTGTCGATGGTGAGCAGGGCCTCCGGTACCGAGGTCCCGTGCAGGGTTGCGGTGGCAGAGATGGTCCCGTCGCCGACCGTCACGGTGGCCGTCGCGTTTCCTTCGACCGTGGGCGCGAAGTGGACGGCGAACACGCAGGTCTTGCCAGGGGCCAGGGCGGCGGAGCAACCGTTGCCCGCGACCACGAAGCCATTGCCCGGCGATGATACGTTCAGTGCACCTGTGGCCGCCCCGCCGCCGTTGGTTACGGTGAAGCTTGCGTCGGTGCTAACCGAGTTATTCGGGATGGAGAGGAAGTCGTACGAGGAAGGCGACACAGTGAGCACGCCCGCGGTCAGGCCGATGCCCGAGAGCTGGATGAAGCCAGGATTCCCGCTGGCGGCAGTGACGTTGAGGATCGCATTCAAAGACCCAGCCGCGGTCGGATGCAGGGACACAACCACGCTGCAGGTCGCATTCGCATCAAGCGAAATGCCAGTGCAGGTATCGCTGCCCTTCACGAACTGCGCATCGCTGATGGTCACGGTCAGCGTGCCCGAGGCGGCGGTTCCGGTATTCTTCACGGTGAAGTTCTGGGGCGTGCCGGTGTTGCCAATCACGACTGAACCCAAGTTGGCCGTGCCGGTAACGGTGAGAGTGGTGGGTCCGACCGAGACACAGGTCAGGGCCGCTGAAACCGAAGCCGCAGCTCCGGTGGTGTCCACGACGTTCAGAGTGGCGCTCTTGGTGCCCACGCTCGTCGGAGTGCACACAACTTGCAACGAACAGCCAGTGGACCCGGCCAGGGGCGCAAGGCAACCCGGAACGGTGATCGCGAACTGGTCCGCGTTGACACCGCCAAGGGTAGCCGAGATCTGGCCCGTCGACAGGCCGCCGGAGTTCGCAACCCCGAAGTTCACCGCTGAGCTCGGGGTGCCGTTCTGGGTCTGGAAGGTGGTCTTGTCCGGGGTGATCACCAGCTTCGCCGTGTCAAAAACGGTGGCAGTAACAATTGCGGTCTTGCTCAGCCCAGCGGCGCTGCACACCACCGAGTCACTCTTCGAACCTGGCGAGGTCGCCTTGAAAGTGAAGCCGACGGTGCAAGAAGCGCCAGCAGCCAGCGCGGCCGGGCACACCTTGGCGGGGTCAGCCGTCAGATCCACGCCGCTCACGCTGCAGGCGAGGTCAGTGACAGAGACCGTGGCCTGGACGGTGACCGACCCGGTCACGGAGGCGTTCGTCGCCACCTTGTCGCCGAGGTTGACACCGGCCACGCTGAAACTGCCCAGAGGCACGCCGGTGCCGCTCAGGCTGACCGCCAGCGTGGGGGTAATCGACAACACCCCACTGACCCTCCCCACCGCGGTCGGCTGGAAGGCCACTGAGACGGTACAGCTACCCGCCGCCGGCACAGAGGCGCAGGTATCGGTGATGCTGAACGCGCCCGAACCGCTGATGGTCGGGACGATTGCGACCGCCTGGGCGCCTGAGTTGGTGATGGTGACGACCTGTGCGGGGCTGGGCACGTTTACATCAACGCTCCCGAAGGTCACGGTAACCTTGTCAATCGAGAGTGTGCCCGCGGGCCCGCCGTCCGGTGGGGGGATGTTCGTAATGCCGTCCGGGCCCCGGCTCGCATCCTTTACTGCGGGGTTGGAACTACTTCCACCGCAGCCGGCGACCGCCAGCATGCCGACCAGCCCCAAGCAAGCGGCCTGGAGCAACCGATCGAAATTCTTAGAACACGTCGTCATGTAATAGCCTCCGTCAATAACCCAAGTGTTGTTTCCGCAGCGCGTGCGCGTTGCAGCAGCCGGGACAGTTTTGGGTCAGTAGCCTGTGGAATCAAGAAAAAAAACGAAGCCACGGCGGATCCTTACCCCCGATCCATCCCGTTTTGGACGGAAGTGTAGGCACAGGTGGCACAACCTCGTAGACAATTGCTGCCTCCGCAAACAAAAAACCGGAAACCCATGTCGTCAATGTAGGCGTCATTACGTGATTTTAGTATGGGGACGCAGACAGCGGATGCAGCGGTTGCTCTTGTGCAAGCGGGAATGATGAGAGTGGTGGCCGAACCGTCGAGAACGGCCGGCCACGATCCACGACCACGACACTCGCGCGGCTGTGCCGAGCGAGCCGCGGAATTGGAGTGTCTCTGCGCTCGTGACTTGGCCGCCGTGACTTGGTAGCTTGCGCGGCCAGCGACATGGATAACATCGAAGGCCCTACGCCTCCTCCGGCAACCCCGCCTGCGCCCCCTCCACCGCCGGCCAACATCGGACTGCGCATCCCGGTCGCCATCGAGGAGGAGATGAAGTCATCGTTCATGGACTACGCCATGAGCGTGATCGTGGCGCGCGCTCTCCCCGACGCACGCGACGGACTCAAGCCAGTGCACCGGCGTATCCTCTATACGCAGCATTTGATGAACAACCTGTGGAATCGGCCTTACATCAAGTGCGCGCGCGTGGTCGGCGATGTGCTGGGCAAGTTCCATCCCCACGGCGATTCTGCTTGCTACGACGC
>PMBY01000448.1:10147-16015 GCA_003153875.1 Myxococcales bacterium
GCCGACATCGACAAGCAGACGGTCGAATTCCAGCCCAACTACGACGACAAGGAAACCGAGCCGACGGTGCTGCCCACGCGGCTGCCCAATCTGCTGATCAACGGCGCCTCCGGCATCGCGGTGGGAATGGCCACCAACATTCCCCCCCACAACTTGCGCGAGATCGTCGACGCGACCATCGCGGTCATCCGCAACCCGGACATCGAAGTCGACGATCTTATCGAGATCGTCCCGGGTCCTGACTTTCCCACCGCCGGGATCATCTGCGGTCGCAACGGCATCCGCCAGGCCTATGAATCGGGCCGCGGCAGCATCCTGGTGCGCGGCCGCACCTCGGTGGAGGAACACCCGAAGAGCGGGCGCAAGTCCATCGTGGCCACCGAGATTCCGTATCAGGTCAACAAGGCCAAGCTCATCGAAAAGATCGCGGAGCTGGTGCGCGAAAAGAGAATCGACGGCATCTCAGACGTGCGCGACGAATCGGACCGCGAGGGCATGCGGGTGGTGGTGGATCTGAAAAAGGACGCCGTGCCCGAGGTAGTGCTGAACAACCTGTGGAAGATGACGCCNNTTCGACCTGCAGCAGGCGCAGGCGCGGATGCACATCCTCGAAGGCTTGAAGATTGCGGTCGACAACATCGACGCGGTGATCGACCTCATCCGGTCGTCGAAGGATACCGAGTCGGCCAAGGCGGGCCTGATGGAGAACTTCGATCTGTCCGCCATCCAAGCGCAGGAAATCCTCAACATGCGCCTGTCCAAGCTGACCGGACTGGAGCGCGACAAGCTGCTGGCCGAGATCAAGGAAACCGCCGAGCTCATCGCGCGCCTGGAAGCCATCCTGGCCAGCGACACCGTGCTGGTCGGGGTCGTGGTGTCGGAGCTGGAAGAAGTGAAGACGCTCTTTGGCGACGACCGGCGCACCGAGATCCTGGACATCGATGTCGACATCGACATCGAGGACATGATCGCACACGAAGACATGGTGGTCACGGTCACCCACGGCGGCTACGTCAAGCGCAATCCCCAGGGCCAGTACCGGGCGCAGCGACGCGGCGGGCGCGGCATCACCGGCGCAAACACCCACGAGGAGGACTTCGTGTCCCAGCTCTTCGTGGCGTCGACCCACGACACGCTGTTGATGTTCACCAGCAAGGGCCGGGTCTACGCCCGCAAGATTTGGGAGATCCCGCAAGCGGGTCGAACCGCCAAGGGCAAAGCCTTCGTGAACCTGATCCCTCTGCAAGAGGGCGAGCGGGTGGTGGCCTTGCAGCCGGTGCGCGAGTTCTCCGAGGGCGCTTTCGTGGTCATGTCCACCATGCGCGGCCTGATCAAGAAGACCTCGCTGCAGGCGTTTGCCAACATTCGTTCGTCGGGAATCATCGCCCTAACCATCCAGGACGACGACGCCCTGGTTGGACTGCGCATCACCGAGGGACTGTCCGACCTGCTGCTAGGCACGCGCAACGGCTGGGCCATCCGTTTCCGCGAGGCCAACGTCCGACCCATGGGCCGGGTGGCGCGCGGAGTGCGCGGCATTCGCTTGCGTGATCAGGATGACTTCGTGGTCGGTATGGCGGCCTTGCCACCGGATCGGCCGGCCACGCTGCTCACGGTATGCGAGCACGGCTTTGGCAAGCGCACCACCACATCGGACTACCCGACCAAGAATCGCGGCGGCAAGGGCGTGATCACCATCAAGACGACGGAGCGCAACGGCAAGGTCATCGGCCTGCGCCTGGTCACCGACGAGGACGATCTGATGTTGATCACCAGCGCGGGCAAGCTGATCCGCATGCCGGTGGCCGGCATCCCCACCATCGGCCGCAACACCCAGGGTGTGCGCCTGATTCGCCTGGAGGAAACCGAAACCGTGGTGGCCATGGAACGTCTGGCCGAGATGGAAGAAGGCGAGCACGAGGTTTCTCCCGAGGTGGCCGCGGCGCGTGCCGAGGAGCAAACCCTGGCGGAGGAGGACCTGGGCGAAGAGGTAGCCGGCGATGATGATGATGATGATGTGGATGACGAGGCTGCCGATGAAGGCGGAGAGGAAGGCGGCGAGGAACCCAAGGTCAACTAAGGTTGAGAATGATCGCGGCGAAGACTTCAGCGTACAAAACGAACTTGGCCCCATGAGAAAGACTACGGTTTCCGAGGCGCTTTTTGCGCGCGCACAGAATCTGTTTCCGGGCGGCGTGAACTCACCTGTCCGAGCCTTCAAAGCAGTGGGCGGCACGCCTGTCTTCCTTGCGCGCGGCCAGGGCGCTCGGGTGTGGGACGCCGACGGGAACAGCTACCTGGATTTCTTGGGCTCGTGGGGCCCGCTCATCCTGGGCCATGCCGATCCTGAGGTAGTGGCGGCCATCGAGGCCACGGCCCGCCGCGGGACTTCCTTCGGTGCCTCGACCGAGCGCGAGATCTTGCTGGGCGAAGCGATTCGAGCGGCGATGCCGTCCATGGAACGCATGCGCTTCGTGTCTTCGGGGACCGAGGCAACCATGTCCGCCCTGCGCCTGGCGCGCGGCTACACCGGTCGCGACAGGTTTATCAAGATCGACGGCGGCTATCACGGCCACGCTGACGCGCTGCTGGCCTCTGCTGGTTCAGGTGTGGCCACGCTGGGCCTGCCTGGCTCCGCGGGCGTCACACCCGGCGCGGTCGCCGACACCATCGTCGTCCCTTTCAACGATGAGGAGGCCATGGAAGCTGCCTTCGCAGCTAACCAAATTGCGGCGGTCATCATCGAACCAATCCCAGCGAACATGGGTCTGGTGCCCCCGGGGCCAGGCTATCTGCAGTCCGTCCGCCAGAAGTGTGATGCGTATCGTGCACTATTGATCTTCGACGAGGTCATTTCGGGCTTCCGGGTCGGCCGCGGTGGTGCCCAAGCGCTTTTCGGGGTGCGACCAGACCTGACTTGCTTGGGCAAGATCGTGGGTGGCGGCCTGCCCCTGGGCGTCTTTGGCGGACAGGCCAAGATCATGTCCGCGGTCGCGCCTGAAGGTTCCGTGTACCAAGCCGGCACGCTTTCCGGAAATCCTCTGGCCATGGCTGCCGGGCTGGCTGTCCTGCGCAAGTTGGACCAGGCTGCCTACGACCGACTCGATGCTCTTGGCCGGCGCCTCGAGGCCGGGATCAAGGGCGCGCTGGCCGCCTCGGGCGTGGCTGCGCAATTCCATCGGGTGGGGTCCGCTTTCACTCTGTTCTTCAGCGCCGAGCCGGTGACGGACTTTGCCTCGGCCAAGCGCGCGGACACTAAACGCTACGCCCGCTTCTTCCATGAAATGCTCGACCGCGGCATCTACCTGCCGCCAGCCCAGCTTGAAGCTGGGTTCATCTCACTGGCGCATCAGGATGACGACATCGACACGTTTGTCGCGGCCAGCCGAGAAGCCCTGGCCACGATTCGGTAGTGCCGCCGGTCAGAAATTGTGGAGGGGAGGGGCGGTCGAGGCGCCCCGGCCGCAAGGCGCGACGAGGGAGCATAGTTGACCTATGTGACCGAGGAGCAACGCAGCGGCAGGGGATGGATCGGCCGTCCATCCCTTGCAGAATTTCTGACCGGCGGCACCAGGTCCCTCTGGCGGTCGGTGCCTTTTTGCGGTAAGAGACGCGTCCCCCTGGGAGACTGATCAAGCCATGCCACAGAAAAGCCCGCTTTCGCTCGTCAACGAAACCTTTGGCGCCAAGGACAAGCTGGTCGACAAGCTGGTCGCCATGCTCGATCGGGGCGAGGAGCCCAAAGCCGAACTGCGCAAGCGACTGCTGGCCGCAGCCAACCGGAGACTGCTCAACCTTCACCGCGTCGCCACGACGGTGAAAGAGAAGTTCGGCTCGCGCGACAAGCTGGTGGCCCAGGCCGCGGCGCTGCTGGGTCACAGCAAGGACAAGGATTTTGTGTCCCGGCTCGACAATCAGTCGGACGCGCGCTTGCTCGACGTGGTCACCGCCGCCGGGCGCAAGGCCAAAAGAGCCGCGGCGAAGCCCAAAGCCAAAGCCGCGACGTAGCTACTTGTTGATCTGAACCTGGAGATGGGCCGATCCCAGGTTGTCGGCGGAATCCCAGGCGCGCACGGTAATGATGTGCGGGCCGGCCGCGAGCGACGGCGGCAACCGGATGGAGAAGGCTTCGGTCATCTCGTCCAGAATGCCGTCGTCAGGTGAAACCGGTCGCCAATCATTGCCGTCGATGGAAAACTCGATCTGCGAGATGACCGACGCCGCGTCGTGGACCCGGCCGGTCACTCGCGGCAACTGGGCCTGCAGGTCCACCACCGCGGGCCGGGTGTTGTCCACCAAGAATGACGGCGAATCGAAGGTGAAATCCAGCGCGCGGTCCTTGGGTGTCACCTTTTCGTCCGATGCCCACACCCGAATCAAGTAGTGGCCGTCAGGAACCGAGTCCGTGTTCCAATCGTATTCGGGCTTGCTAAGCGGATCAGGCCCGCCCAGAGGCCGCCACACGGGTTGATTCTCTTGCCGGAACCAGAGCCGATAGATGAGTTCGTCGTTGTCGGGGTTCTCGACCTTCCAGCGCAGCTTGAGCATCGACGAATGTGAGCGTGTGCTAGCGGGGAGGATGGCCAAACTGCCCGCCACTCCGCCTGCGCCCGATGCGGCGGGCGCTGCGGCCGCGTCCGCAAGATAGACCTCGGTCACACGGGCGCGCTGGTTGTGCGGAACGTAGTACGCGAGCACTTCGCGCAACGCGGACGACGGAGCGGGGAGCCCGACTCGATATTGAAGATAGCGCGCTTGCGCCCCGGCCGCCTTGCCCTGCCCTTGCTGGTCGTGGTGGCTGACCGACTCCAGTCTGGTCCAGTCGCTCCAGCTCTTGTCGGGCTTGGCCGTGTTGCCCGCGCGGGTCTCGAAACCCAAGTCGGCCGATCCGGTCCAACGCAGAAGACCCCATCGCGCAGGGCCGTCGGCGTCCAGTACCTTCGAGAGATACGAAGCCTCGCTGGCGGAGGCGGGACGCACGCGAAAGATGGCACCGACATCGCCGGTGCCCACCAGGAAGCCTTCGGGCGTCGACACCAGCGACAAGGCCTGCCGCTCGGGCAGGTCGATAGCCAGGGCCGCCGTTCGGTCAGGTGAGATGCGATAGATCTTTCCCTGAGTTCCCGAGGCTGCGTAGAGCTGGCTGCCCGGGCCGACCAACAGAGCCGTGAAATAGCCATCGGCAAGGGCGAGTACCTGCTCGATGCGGCCGTCATCGTCCAGGCGATAGACCGCAGCATGTGCCTTGACTTGATCGGCTCGCGGCTGAGCCCCGGAAGCCGGAGCCGGCCCCGGCGAAACTTTGGTGCCCTTGCCCGGCTGCGCGCCCGGGACGGGCGCAGCCTGAACGTCGCTGGGGCGCTCGAAGGCGTTGACCGCGAGGTAGGTCGCGTCTGCGACCCGCGCGATGGCGCGGATCTCGTTGGCTTCGAAGTCGTGCAAGGCCTCAGCGCGGCCGTCGGGGTGGACGCGATAGAGAATGGCCCGGTCGGCGGTCCCCGCCAAAAGGACACCTTTGTCCCCCCAGTCCAGGGTCATCACGTGCTTGTCGCCCGAGTCCCACAAAAGCCGTTCTTTGCCCTTGGCGTCGATGACGAAGACCTGCCCCGGAATTCCGGTGGCGGCATAGGTTCTGGTGCCCTTGGTGTCGGAGAGCAGCGCCCAAACATGTTCTGCCGGCAACTTGGCAAACGGCCGCGAAGTACCGGTCCGGCCGTCGACGGCGAAGATGCGACCGCCAGGGGTAGAGCCAGCCAGCAGGGTCGCGTCGGTTCGGACGGTGAGAGCCGTAACCCAAGGCGCGTCGATTTCTGCCAGCTTCTTCACCTCGCCGGCGCTGGCAGCGACTGGCACGGCGTAGATTCGCCC
>PMBY01000193.1 GCA_003153875.1 Myxococcales bacterium
GAATCGCGCGTGCCCATGCCCCGGCCGGTGCCGGTTTCGTAGGCCGAAACGAAGCGCGACCAGAAGAGCGTGGTGCGACACTGGATGGGATTCCACACGTTCAACATGGCGTTGACCACAGGGTCGGGCGTTTCCACTGTGAAGCGGCCCAGGTAGTCGTCCCAGTCGGCGCGCAGCTTGGTGAACGCGGCCACCACGTTCTCGGCGTTGCGGAAGTGCGCCACCACTTCGGGAATGCGCGCCGGCTCGTCGGTCACGCCCATGACAAAGACGATTTCCTTTTCCTGCCCGGGTTGCAAAGTGATGTTGTGGCAGAGAGATCCGATGTTGTTTCCCCGAGGCGCTTCCACGTTGCTGGGCTTGCCCCGCTCGACCACTTCGGGGTTGGACAGATCCCGCCAGCGGCCGACAAAGGTTTCCCGATCCGTGTCGAAGCCCGCGGGCTTGACGCTGGAGCCGAAGAAGTTGGTGGTCGGCGCGAAACGGGTCTTCGATGTGATGATCCCGTCCTTCACCCGAGCTTCCAGAATGTGCTGGCACCAATCGAGGTTGAGCTGGTCGCCCAAAGCATCGCAGTAACTGAACTCGATATAGGAAAAACTGCGCAGTTTGCGCGCCTTCTTGCCCACGTTCTTGATCTTGAGGATCCACAATTCACAAGGACAGGCTTCGTCCTTGGCTGCTGGAGGAACGAAATAGAACAGGGTGGCTGCAATTCCATTGTATCGGCTGGCAATTCGCGTGTAGCCGGCGCCGTGACGGCATTCGTAGGAGCCCAGCTTCACCGCGGGCGTGGGTTGCCAGGTCGGGCTCCAGAACTTTCCGCTCTCCATGTCGCGGATGTATAGGTAGCGTCCCGGCTGATCCATGGGGATGGCGTTGTAGCGATAGCGCGAGACGCGGCGGTTCTTGGGATCGCGGTCAAAGGAAAAGCCGCCGCCGGTGTTCGAGATGATGCCGCCGTAGCGACCCTCGCCGATGTAGTTGAACCAGGGCGTGGGCGTGTCGGGCCGGGTGATGACGTATTCGCGCGCCTCCGCGTCGAAATAGCCGTAGGGGTTGGAAAGCGCCTTGGTTTTGCTGGTCATTGAGATCCCTTCGTCTCGATGTTCTTCGGGACAGCGGCCACGTCGGCAACCGGGTCGGCCGCTGATCTAACTCTCCCGTCTTCTCCAAGTCAAAGTGCTAGAAACGGCTACCCGTCGATGGTACTTTCGTCGCCAATCCGGGGACTGGATGAGGTCCGTCTCACCCCGGCCACTCGAACGACCCCCTCGGGTCGAGGACAAGGTAGCCATGTCGGAACAACGAACCGTCGATCCCTCGCAGGTGATTCCATTCGTCGAGAAGTTCGGCTACGCCCTGGGAGACTTCGCGTCCAACCTGTTTTGGATGCCCTTCATCCTGTTCGGCAACTTCTTCTACACCGACGTGTTCGGCATCTCGGCCACCGCCGTCGGTTACATGCTGCTCGTCACGCGCATCTGGGACACGGTGATTGATCCGGTGGTCGGGCTGGTCGCGGACCGCACCCGCCCGCGGCCTGGGCTTGGCCGGTACCGTCCGTATCTCTACTGGTTCGCCCTGCCCTTTGCTGTCGTGTGCAGTATTGCGTTCTTTTCTCCCAACCTTGGGCCCATGGGAAAGGTCGTGTATGCGTGGGTTACGTACACCGGGTTCTGCATAGTCTACTCCCTCATTAACGTGCCCTACTCGGCGCTGATGAGCGTGATGTCGCGCGAGCCCGGCGAGCGCAGCAGCACCAGCTTCTTCCGCATGATAGGCGCACAGGTTGCGGGTCTCATCATCGCGAGTGGGCTCATGTTCTTCGTGGCGAAGATCGGTGGCGGGAACGAGCAGAGCCAGCAACAGAGGGGTTTCTTCATCGTCATGACCCTGTTCGCACTCCTCGCCATGGTGTGCTTCTTGGTCGCGGGCAAGTTGACGCGCGAAAGAATCACGCCGGATCTCAAAGAGAAGGGAGACATCTCCAAGGATCTGAAGAACATCATCGGCTGCGGTGCGTGGTGGCTCTTGTTCCTGGTTTCCTTTTTCACAATCGCCGCCTTCACCCTGCGCTTCGGTGTCGCCGCCTACTACTTCAAGTACTACGCCGACCCCGAGGCCGTAAAGAGCTGGGGGCTGTTTCAGGGCGGCGCCGTGAGCGCGTTCTTCACTCTGGGCACGATTTCCGCCCTGCTGGGCGTCATCGTCTTCACCTTCTTCGCCAAGACCATCGACAGGAAGAAGATGTACTACGTGCTCATCCTCTCGTCGGGCCTCGTATCGATCTACTTCTACTACATCCCGAAACAGAACATCACGACCATCATCGCGACGCAGATGCTGTTCTCATTCCTGACCGGACCGACGGCCGCCATTCTGTTCGCCATGTACACGGACATCGCAGCCTACATTCGCAACCAGGGTGCTTCTGCCTCGAACGGCTTGGTCATGTCGGCCGGCTCGTTCGCGCAGAAGTTCGGGTGGGCGATTGGCGGCTCGCTCACCAGCATCCTGCTGGGTCTTGCTGGCTACGTCGCGAACCAGCCACAATCCGAGCATGTTCAGCAGATCATGCGCTTCATGATGAGTTGGGCTCCCATGATCACCTGCTTCATCGGCGCGTTCTTCATGATGCTCTACCCGCTCACCGCCGCGCGCATGGTCCAAGTGACGAAGGAACTTGCCGAAAAGGGCCTGAACTAGACCGACCTTGGTTGCGAAACCGCGGGGCGATACGCGATCTTGGCCTGGGGCAGGCCGGGATCGCCGAAAACCGCAGAAGTCTCGCTCGCCAATCTCGCGATAGCCGGTCGGTGGCCGGACGCTCCTGTGCGCTGGCGCACACCGAGGCCGGCCAACCCATCGATTCCCCTTGGTGCAACCTCGGCTCTCCGGGCTATCATGGGCCGCGTCCTTGACGTCGGCGAAGACAGCGCATGCCTGAACCTGAATCCACCACACCCGGCCCGGATGTCGCGGCGGAGAAGCGCTTCCTGCGGCTTGGCCCGCGGGCGTGGCTGGCAGGGCTGCTCGGGTTCGCGCTCTTCTACTTCTATTCGGGTGGCGGGCCCAACCAGGCTTCGCGCTTTGACCTGGACCGCGCCCTGTTGGAGCACGGCCAGGTCATCATCGACGAGTACCACGGGAACACCATCGACAAGGCCTTCAACAAGGGCCATCACTATTCCGACAAGGCTCCCGGCTCATCCCTGGCGGCCTTACCCGCGCTGGCCGTGGCCAAGGTGGCGATGCGCTTCGTGGGCATCGATCCGGTCAGCAATCCAGGCCTGCTGGCGCAGATGCACGTCGCCACGGCGTGGGTCGCAACCTTGCCAGCGCTGTTCATGTGCCTGGGGCTCTTCGCCTGGTCCGTGCGTCGCGGTTATTCCCCCAAGGGCGCCGTCTTTGCGGCCGTGGCCTTGGGGTTGACCACGCCGATCTGGGCCTACGCCGGACTTTTCTGGGGCCATGTGTTGGCGGCATTCTGTCTTGTCTACGGCGCCAAGGGCGTGATGACCCTGGCCGAACAGCCACCGCCCAAAGGGGCCACTCGCATGGCGCTGCTGGCCGGGCTGGCGACCGGCTGGGCCGTGGTCACGGAGTTCCCGGCCGCGCCGGCGGCGTTGCTCATCACCGTGGTCGCGGTGTGGAGACTGCGTCCTTGGTCGCGCTGGTTTCGGCAACTGGCAGCCTTCGCCGCAGCCGCCCTGGCCGCGGCACTGGTCTTGGGTGTCTACAACAAGGTGGCGTTCGGATCGCCCTTTCACTTGGGCTACGCCAGCGTGCAGGGATTCGATGGCATGCGCTCAGGGCTGTTTGGCGTGACCCGGCCGCGCACCGAGGCCTTGCGTGGACTGCTGATCGGCCCGCGCAGCCTTCTCTACACGTCACCCTTGTTGGTCCTCGGCCTGCTCGGGCATGGGATCTCGCTCGCGCGCGCTCGCCAGCGGTGGACCGCAATCTTCAGCCTGATTGTGATCGTCTACGGTATCCTGCTCAACGCCTCCTACATCTACTGGAACGGCGGCTGGACCTACGGGCCACGCCATTTGACCATCGTGCTTCCTTTCCTCGCGCTGGGGCTTCCTCCGCTGTTCGATGCCATTTGGCGCTACTTGCGCCCGCTGGCCTGGGCCGCCCTGGTCGCTGGCATTTTCCTAACCTTCATTGTGGTCAGCACCGAGGGAATGACCCCCGAAGACATTCACGGGCCGCTGCCCAAGCACTACTGGCCCGTTCTCCGCGAGGGCCGGGTGGCGCTGGGATGGGGCTACGGGGACAGTGGCGGGCCTGCGACCAATTTCGGATTGGCCCTGGGACTGCCGCAAAAGCGTTCCCTGTTTCCGTTTCTGGTCGGATTCGTGGTGGGGGGCACAGGCCTGCTCATCAGCCTGCGACAGCCAGCCAGACGGGCGCGCCCTGGCGAGATGGGCGACGCGCCCACGGAAGACAAGCCCGACCCTCTGGCGAGCGCACCGGAAGCGGAAGAGCACGCTCCCTCAGTAGTCGTCTGAGGTCGTCTCGATCCACCGTTCGGCGCGCGACTATGGACAGTAGGCCTGTCCACCTGAGGCGGCGTAGGCGTTCAGCTTGGACACCAGGTTGCCACCATCGCTTGCCGGCGTGGTCTGCTGACCCTCACCGGCGCCGAATGCCATCCCGATGGAATGACTGGCCGCCAGGTCGGCGGTGTGGCCGAAAAAGTAATCCACGCGGTTGTCCTTATAGGCGTTGGGCTGGTTGGGCAGGCTCATGTTGCCTACCGGAAGTTGCCACCACAGCACGCCCACGCCGGCCTCTTCAGCCAGGGCTTTGGCCCAAGTGAAGGCCTGGGTGAAGTCGGGCAGGGTGGCATTGGTTGCGTCCCACCAGGTGTTGCGGCTCGGCTGCTGCAGCTGGTAGAAGCCGGCGTCGCGATCGCTGGCGTCGGCCACGATGAAGTCGCCGGTTGCCGCTCCACACGCAACCAGGAAATCCGCCAGCTTCTTGGCCTCGGCCGGCACGTTGAATGAAGCGCTGCTGTTGGACAGCACATCCATATTGGTGCCCCAGCCCGAGGCGTGCAGGCCGATGCGCACTTTGGGAGCGTACTTGCGTGCCATTGCGATCAAACAATTGCCGAAACCCGCGATGCTGTTTTCGCTGCCGGTGCAGTCAGTGGAGTTGGCTGAGGCGATTGCCGCAGGAATCAGGTGCGGATTGCTGTTGACCTGCTCGGCATAGCCCCAGAAATCGGGCTCGATGTGTACCAGGGCGGCGTCGCTGCCGATGTTCTGCAAAACGAAACGGAAGTCGGCAAAGTACCGCGCCATGAAGGCCGCGTTGTTGGCCGCGCCCATCTCTGCGCTGCTGGTCTCGGCCACGCCGCTGGCTTGCAGGATCTGGTAGTAGGTGAACATGGGGATCTGACTGTTGCCCTTGGCGGTGGACACGAAGTTGCGAACATAGGCGCCGGGCGGATCTTGATCGTATTGCCAGCAACCCCACCAGCCGCAGCCCGCGGTGTTGGCGCAGGAAGTTCCGTTGGTCGTGCAGCCCGACGCGCACGAGCTGCATGGCGATGCACCGTCGAAGATTCCGCCCGACAAGTAGAGGTAGCGGAGGTCGGCCTTGGCCTTGGCCGCGGTCGCGTCGTCCATCGAAGCTCCGGCCAGCACGTGGTTCTTGCCCAGATTGGCCAGCACCTGGGCCCCGAGGCACGTGCCAGTCGCGCCGCCCACAGGCGCGCTGCTGGAGCCCGCTGCGCCGCCACTCGTGCCGCCCACAGGCGCGCTGCTAGATCCCGCGCTGCCCCCCACAGGCGCGCTGCTGGAGCCCGCTGCGCCGCCACTCGTGCCGCCCACAGGCGCGCTGAAGGATCCCGCCGCACCACCGGCGCCCGCATCCTGCTGCCCAAGTGAGCTGCCGCCCGACGAACCGCAGCCGAACAGAGCGGCCGCTAGAAAGACCAGAGCGCGCGAACTTGTGCGGAGCATCCTAGCAGTGTAGCCCGAACCGCTCCTGCAAGTCTTTTCGACTACGTGCTGCGGCCCAGGTGGTCCCGGTAGCTGCGCGCCACTTCGGCGGCAGGACCGTCGGCCACTAGCTTGCCCTGGTCCAGCCAGATCAACCGATCGCAGTGCGAAACCAGATGGTCCAGGTTGTGCGAGACCAGGACCGTGGTCACGCCTCGGCGCATGAGTTGCTCCAGGCGATCCTGGCTCTTGCGCTGGAAGAACTCATCGCCCACGCCCAGGATCTCGTCCAGCAGCAGAACCTCCGGCTCCACCTCGGTAACCAGGGAAAAGGCCAGTCGGGCGTACATTCCCGACGAGTAGTTCTTCACCGGGGTGTCCAGGAACTCGCCAATCTCGGCGAACTCTTCGATGCGAGGCAAACGTGCGGTGGTCTGCGCCGGCGAGAACCCGAGCAGGGTTCCCACCAGATAGCAGTTCTCGCGTCCGGTCATCTCGGGATGGAATCCCACACCCAGCGACAAAAGCGGCACCACACGCCGGTGCGCCACCAGCCGGCCCCGGTTGGGGATGATGATCTGACCCAACACGCGCAGCAAGGTGGACTTCCCGGCTCCGTTGCGGCCGATGATCCCGACCGACTGGCCCTCGCCGATGCACAGCGAGACCCCATCCAATGCCGCAACCATCCCCGGGCGACGGCGATCAAACATGTGGGCCAGCGCTTCCTTGAGGGTCCGGTGGCGAAGGCTCGTGTCACGGAACCAAACGCTGACATCGTGCAATTCAAGGGCGGGTGTCATGGGCGCTAGAAGTAGAAGTAGAACTTGTGGCGGAGCGATCGGTAGAGGGCGATTCCCAGCAAGATGAAGCCAACCGCACTGGCCAGACTGACCTCCCAATCGATAGGCAGCGGCCAGGCGGCGTAGTAGATGGGCTTCTGAAACAAGGCGGCCCAGTAGCACACCGGATTGAGAGTCAACCACAACTCCCCAGCCTGTCCCGACAGAGTTTCCGGCTTGAAGAACACAGTGGAGGAGAACAGGGCCAGCATGAGCCCCATCTGCACAATGGGCCGAATGTCACGAAAGAACACGAAGATCACGGACAGGCACAGGCCGGCGCCCGCGGTGATCAACAACCACAGCAGCACGCTGAGCGGCAGGATCAGCATCTGCCGGTGCAAGGAACCATGAAACAAAAGCAGAAGCACCAGCAAGGTGACGAAACTGACCAGAAAATCAACCAGCTGCGCGCCCAGCTCACTGGCTGGAAAATAGAAATAGGGGACACGGAAGCCGCGGGTGAAAACCGCGCTGAACGCGATGGAGTCGGTCATCGCCTGACAGGCTTGGTCGAAGAAGCGCCATGGCACCAAGCCGGCAAACAGATACACAACAAAGTCCAGGTAGTTCGACCGATTCACGATTGCGAACACGAACCCGAGCAGCACCAGATACAGCGTGGGCTGCAGAATGTTCCAGGCCAGGCCCAGGTAGGCACCCCGAAAACGCAGGCGCACCAGATCCCTGGTGTGCAGCAAGAGGAAAATGCGCTGGGTCTGCATGGCTTCAGATCCTGAACCTCGGGTCAAGACTTCGAGCCGCAGGCTCTTTGACGACGTCGCACAGCATGGCGCCGACCCGGTGCCAAAAACTCCGCGGTGATTGTTGAAAGGATCGGGCCAGCCCCTCGATGCGTCGCCGAAGCAGCCACTGTGCGCGCACCCGATGGCTGGCCTGGGTGTCGGGCGAAGACAGCACACGCCGGATGTCCGCGAGCATGTCGGAGCGATCGGCCCCGGCGCGACACTGCATGTCCTGCGCCGCCTGCTGGCCGATGCGGGCGCGCAGGCCCGGCTCCGCATACAGCCTGCGCATCCACGCCACGGCTGTCGCCACGTGCGGGTCGGCCCACAGCACCGCGCTGCGGGCCGATTCCTCCTGGTAGGTCGCGTGGGTCGCCTGCACCGGCACCATGTCGTAGTCCACCAAGCAGGCGTTGTCCGGGTTGGTGAAGTCCATGTTGCCCGACCAGGCGGTGGCGATCACGGGCTTGCCCAGCGACATCATCTCCATGAGGATCAGCCCCAGCCCCTCGGCCCGGTGAAGCGACACGAACACGTCGCAGCTTGCGTACAGGCCATACAGATCCGGTTGCGACAGGTGCTGGTCGATCAGCACCACCCGGCGATCGTCGGCCGCCACCCGGCGCAGCCGATCCAGGAACGGCCGCACCTCGGGCAAGAGGTTCGCGTTGTTCAACTTGATCACCAGGCGCACGGGTTCCTGCGCCGTGAACGCCGCCTGGAAGGCCGCGATGGCAGCCCAGGGGTTCTTGCGATGCACATCGCTGGTCACGTCGAAGGCGGAGAGAAAGACCAGCCCATGTTCGGGCAGGCCGAAGCGAGCGCGGTCGGGCCGGGCCGGCGCCGGCCCAGGGATGACAATAGGAAAGTGCAAGGTCCTGGCGCCGGGAACGTTCGCCTCGACGATGGTCTGCACGAAGCGGGTGGGCGCCAACACCAAATCCATCGCCGCCAGCGCGTCCCGCCACAGGGGCGGCAGGCTGGGCAACTCCCAGAACGGGACCATCGCGTTCATGCGCCGCTCGACGGGTAGAAAACGCCACTCATGCGCCAGCTCTTCACAAAGCTCGGGCGGGTTGAGGTGAAAGAGATTCACGTCATAGGGCAGGCCCCAGCGCCGGCGGGTCACCAGGGCGTCGTAGCTGTGGTCCTGTCCCGAGCGCCCATCGCGGGTATTGCTGTCGCGCAGGCAGACCGACTGGCTCTGCGACAGGAGCCACGCCAGCGTGTGGCGTGCGGCGGTGGCAAGACCGAAATTCCCGCTGATGAACGCGAAGAAATTGAATCCAGCCGATGGGGCGCTCATGGCTCCAGCCTTCCCGTGCGTCCGGTGAGGAAATCGCACGCGCCAGCCAGAGGGGCGCGGAAGGAATGACGATCGCCGCCCAGATACGACCGAATGGTTCCCGCCAACAAGAACGCCAGCGCCTCGACGGCGCCCGGTCTGTTGAAGCGCCACTGGTAGAGCAAACGGTTGCGCGTCTCGTAGCGCCGCTGCATCTCGGGCTGACGATTCGCGGTGGCACCCACCTTGTGCATCAGAGTGGACTGCGGCACGTACAGGCATTGCCAGCCCGCCAAACGGGCTCGCGTACACCAGTCCACGTCCTCCCAGTAAAGGAAGTAGTCCTCGGTCATGCGGCGGATGTCGCGCAGGGTGGCGGCGCGGACCAGCAGGCTGCAACCGGTGATGAACTCCATCTCCTCGACCCGGTCGTACTGGCCCCGGTCGACCTCCCCCATCCCGCGATGACGGCTGTAGTGGTGGCCACGCGCCTGGATGAATCCCCCGGCGAACCAAATGGTGTCGGGCCGATCCCGGAAGTGGATCTTCGATCCGAAGATCCCGGCGCGGGAATGGGTGCTGGCCGCGTCCACCAGGGCGCGCAGGGTCGTGGGGTTGACGATGGTGTCATTGTTCAGCAGCCAGACGAAATCGGCCCCGGCGTCCAGCGCCCAAGCGATGCCTCGGTTGTTGCCCCCGGCAAAGCCCAGATTTCCTCGCGCGGACAGCAAGGTGATGCGCGGGTCGGCAGCAAAGCTTGCGGCCAGCGTCTGGCACGAGCCGTCGCTGGAGCCGTTGTCCACGATGACGATTCTGAACCGGGGTCCATCCAGCCGCAGGCACGATCGGACACACTCCAGGGTGTCGGACAGTCCGTTCCAGTTCACCAGAATGATGCCAACGTGGGGGGGTCTGTCCATGACGAAGCGACGGTCGTGCTGAGCGGCGGCCCAGAGCCGTGAGTCAGCAGCCGGCAGCGCGCAGCATCCCCCAGCGGTTTGGCGAAGACAAGCGAATCCCCTCCCTCTGCTTCGGCGTTGGACTATCATGTCGCTTTCCTTCTGGGCCCAGCATCAGCCATGCGTCTGTGGATCGACCTCACCGATTTGGCCGCCTGGCGCGGTCACTTCACCGGCATCCAGCAGACAGTTTTCAACCTGGCCAGCCGCTACGCCCGCAAGGCCGAGGTTGGTTTCATGGTTTACGACGAAGTCCGCCGACGTTTCTCGACCATCGACTTCGGGCAGGTGTGCCAGCGGCTGGCCAATCCGCCTGCCGGAACCCGCAGCCAAGCCGTGGTGGCTGCCCAGCATGCCTTCGACCAGCTCCCGCAAACCGTCCGCAATCTGGTATCAGCGCAAACCTCGCTGCGCCTGCGCGGTCTGCTCGAGCAGGTTCTGCGTGTACGACCGGTGACCGGCGAACCGGTGCCGCTGGGACCGGACTGCGTGGTGCTGCTCCTGGGGGCGGCCTGGTATCACAGGGCCATGCTCCCGGATCTGTGCAGATTGAAGCGCGAGACGAAGTTTCGCCTGGCGGCCGTTGTCTACGATCTCGTGCCCGTGTTCCATCCCCACCTCTACACCGACGACTTTCCACGCCGGTTCGGCGAGCACATGGTCACCCTGCTGTCGGAAGCGAGTGCGCTGTTCGCCATCTCACGGGCAACCCAGCGCGACCTGCGGCGGTTCTGCGCGCGCCAGCGCCTACCGGCGCCGGATACTCAGGTGTTTCGGCTGGGCGACTCGCTGGCGCCGGTGACGGCGGTGGCGCCGACCATGCCACCCACGCCCGGGGCGTTCATCCTGACGGTGGGACTGGACTGGCGCAAGAACGCCCTGCTGCTGTACCAGATGCTCAAGCTGGCAGGGCAGGAAGGGATCGACCTGCCTCCGCTGGTGATTGCCGGCCGGCCTTCCTGGGTCAAGCGGGACCACGAGTTCCTCATGCGCCTGCTGACCCGCGATCCTGATGTGCGCGAGCGGGTCCGGGTTCTAACCGGGCTCGACGACGCACGCCTGACTTGGCTGTACCAGAATTGCCTGTTTACCGTGTTCCCGTCGCTGTGCGAGGGATGGGGGCTTCCGGTGGCGGAATCTTTGCGCCAGGGCAAGCTGTGCCTGGCATCGTCGGCGTCGTCCGTCCCCGAGGTCGGCGGTGAGCTGGTCGAGTACGCCTCGCCCTACGATGCGCGCGGCTTTCTCGATCTGGTGCGGCGCTACCTTGATCCATCACGCCTGGCCGAGCGGGAGGCGGCGATCCGCGCCGGCTACCGCCCGCACGACTGGGACGAAGCCTTCCTTGAATTCGACGATCGACTTGGTCAGGCTCTCGACGGCTAGACCGACTTCTCCGCCTCCTGCTCGACGGGCGACCTGGCCCGCGCAAGGGTTAGCCCCAGAGCGTCGCATTCTGCCGTCACCATCTCCCGCACCAGATCCGCGAAGCCAACTTCGTGATGCCAGCCCAACCGCTCGCGCGCCTTGCGTGGATCCCCCACCAGCGGCTGGTCCTCGGCGCGGCGGCACAGTTCGGAATCGATGTACACGTGCTCGCGGTGGTCGAGGCCGGTCCCTGCAAAGGCCAGCTGGGCAAACTCGCGCACGCTGTGGCTTTCCCCAGTGGCCACCACATAGTCGTCCGGCGTCTCCTGTTGCAACATCAGCCACATGGCCCGCACGTAGTCGCGCGCGTGCCCCCAGTCGCGGCGCGCATCCAGATTGCCGAGGGCGAGCCGGTCCTGCCGGCCCGCTAGAATCTGTGCCACACCGGCCGCGATCCTGCGCGTGACGAATTCGTGCCCGCGGCGAGGCGATTCGTGGTTGTACAGGATGCCCGCGCTGGCGTGCAGACCGAAGCGCTCGCGATAGTTGCGAGTCAGGTGGTAGCCCGCCAATTTGCTTATTCCGTAGGTCGAGCGAGGCAGAAAGCGGCTGGTTTCGCGCTGGGGCGACTCGTCGGCATGGCCGAACATCTCGCTGGTACCAGCGAAGTAGAATCGGCAGGCTGGTGCGCTTTGCTTGAGCGCGGCCAGCAGACAATGGGTTCCGTTGATGTCGGAGCCCAGCGTGGCCAGATCGTCCTCGAACGAGGTGTTGACGAAGCTGTGGGCCGCCAGATGATAGCACTCGTCGGGACGAACCCCGTCCACCACCCGAAGTACACTGGCCGAACTTTCCAGCGCTCCCGCGTGCAGCGCCAGCCGGTCGCGGATGTGAACCAGGTGCGACAGGTGACGTTCGGGATCGTGCAAGGCGATGCGCCGGACCAGACCGTGAACTTCGTAGTCGCGAGCCAACAGAAATTCCGCCAAGTACGATCCGTCCTGGCCCGTGATGCCGGTGATCAGCGCCCGTTTCGCCACGTTGCTTGGGAGGATATCACAGGACTCGCGCAGCAACGGTCTTGCTCCGCGGACCCACCCGACGTCGGCTCACACGCCTGGCAGATGACCAGCGCACTGCCTTTCTCGACATGAACGGGACGCGATGGGGTAGAATCTTTCAACGCGTTGACAAATTCCGCGCATGCGCAGCCTGACCGTGACGTCAGTGAACCAATGAAGAGTCTTGTGCGCACGATACGACGTCTGGTTTCGCGGTGGCGAGTGGACGCTTCCCTGTCCTCCCCTGACGACCGAACCGCCCCTCTTGAGCGAGAGCCGTTCGATCCCGCCTCCTACCTCGCGAGGTATCCCGACGTCGCAAAGGCCGGGATGGACCCCTACCTGCACTATCTCAACCACGGCAGGGCCGAAGGCCGCATCGGGGCGGCCCTGGGACCGGACCGGTCCAGCAAGCCCAAGGAACTGGAGCCGAATCGCGAGACGGTGCTGATCGTGAGCCACGAGGCGACACGAACTGGAGCACCCATCCTGAGCCTGAATATCGCTCGCGAGCTCAGGAAGAAATACAACGTTGTCTCTCTCATGTTGCGCGGGGGAGCGCTCGTCGATGACTTCAAACCGGTGGCCAATCTCGTGTCCTGCCCGCAGGGCGATGCAGGGCCGCAGGACTTCATTATCGGCGAGGTCATCGAGCGAATGCTGGCCTCATGCAACTTCCGCTATGCCATCGTCAACAGCATCGAATCGCGATTCGTCCTGCCCTGCCTGGCCCGGCATTTCCTGCCGACCATCACCCTCATCCACGAGTTTGCGTCGAATACGCGCCCGCGAAGCGCAGTGAGCGAAGCGAGCCTCTGGTCGTCGAACGCGGTCTTCTCGGCCGACATCGTGCGCGACGATGCTGTGAGAGAATGCCCGGACCTCGCCACGCAGCCGCCCGTGGTACTACCGCAAGGCCGCTGCGCAGTGCCAGTGAGATACGACACGCCGGCAGCGGCCTCGCAAGAGCAGGCGCGCATTGCTCGATCGTTTCGCCCGGACGGATGGCCCGAAAATACGGTGGTGGTCGTCGGTGCCGGCACCGTGCACTTTCGCAAGGGAGTCGATCTCTTCATTGACTGCGCGGCGCACGTGATGCGCTCCGGCCGGGGCGGCCCCTGCCGGTTCGTCTGGATCGGCGGCGGCTACGACCCTGACCGGGATAGGGGTTATTCGGTCTACCTCGCCGACCAGGTGCGGCGGGCAGGCCTGGAAGGCTCGTTCTGCTTCCTGGATGAGGTCACGGATATCGAGGCCGCCTATGCACAGGCCGACCTTCTCTTGCTCAGCTCACGACTCGATCCCCTGCCCAACGTGGCGATCGACGCCATGGCGCAAGGTCTCCCGGTCCTCTGTTTCGACAAGACCTCGGGAATAGCCGACACCCTGAAGAACCACGGGCTCGAAGCTGAGTGCGTGGTGCCCTACCTGGACTCGGGCGCCATGGCGCAACGCCTGTTGGAATTCATCGAGTCGACCGAGCGCCGACGATCCGTGGGCACGCGTCTCAAGCAGATCGCCAGCGATCTCTTCGATCTGTCCAGCTATGTCGAGAAGCTCGACGCTCTCGCCAGCAAGGCCGTACAACGCTCGCGCCAGGAGAAGCAGGACTTCCAGCGGGTCACGACCACGAAGATCTTCCGCCCGGATTTCGCCGCGAATGACAGTCTCGAAGACAAGAGCCCCGAAGGGCCGGCACGAGCCTTCGTCCGCGGGTGGGCCGCCAGCTTCCACCGACGCAAGCCGTTCCCCGGCTTCCATCCCGGAATCTACCAGGAGCGGCGTGGGCTCGCGTTGCCGGGGCGCGACCCTTTCGTCGACTATCTCGAACAGGGCGAACCGCCGGGACCGTGGCTCAGCCAGGTCATCGCTCCAGCGGATTCGGAGAATCCACCCGCGCCCAAGAGTCGCATCGCGCTCCACCTGCACATCTACTATTCCGATCTGATGAGTGACATCCCAGATCGTCTCAACGCCAATGCGGTTCGTCCAGATCTGTTCATAAGCGTGCCTTCCAGCAGCGCCTCGCGCCAGGTCGAGCGACTGCTGGCCGGCTATCGGGGAAACGTGGCCGACCTCCAGGTTGTGCCCAATCGCGGTCGGGACATCGGGCCACTGCTCACCACCTTCGGCAAGAAACTGTCGGACTCGTACGATATCGTCGGTCATCTTCACACCAAGAAATCCACCGACATCCAGGACTCCGGGTCGGGTAAGATCTGGCGCCTCTTCCTGCTGGAGAACCTGCTCGGCGGACAGCACAGGATGGCTGACATCATCTTGCGCCGGATGGAGGCGGACCCTGCCCTTGGGCTGGTCTTTCCTGACGACCCCTTCGTCGTCGACTGGACCGCAAACCGGGAGGTCGCTCAGACCCTGGCCGACAGACTGGGTCTCGGCCGTCTGCCGTACACCCACTTCAACTTTCCTGTCGGCACCATGTTCTGGGTGAAGGTGGCCGCCTTGAGACCGTGGGTCGACCTCGGGCTCGGCTGGAACGACTACCCACCCGAGCCGGTCCCCTATGATGGCAGTATGCTGCACGCGATCGAGAGACTGTTGCCGTGGGTGGCCGAGCACGAAGGTCTGCGAATCGCCGTCACCAACGTACCGGGGATGACCCGTTGAAGAGAGCCCCTCGACACCACCTTGCGGAAGGCCCAGAGCGATGAAGTGCGTGATCCTTGGCGGTGGCGGCTTCATCGGCTCGGCGGTGGCCGATCGCCTGCTGCGCGACCATCACGAGGTGCGCATCTTCGAGCAGCCGCGGGTCAGGCCCTACCGCAAGTTCGCGCCGAACGAGCGCGTCGAGTGGTTGACCGGCGACTTCCTGAGCATGCACGACGTAGGCAAGGCCGTCGAGGGAACCGATGCCGTGCTGCACTTGATCTCGACGACTCTGCCGCATACCTCCAACGACGATCCGATCTTCGACGTGCAGAGCAACGTCGTGGCCTCGTTGCAATTGGCCAGCGCCATGGTGACCCACAGGATCCCCAAGATTGTGTTCATCTCGTCAGGCGGCACGGTCTACGGCCGGCTCAGGGCTTCGCCGATCAACGAGGAACACCCGACCGATCCGCTGGTCTCCTGCGGCGTCAGCAAGCTCGCCATCGAGAAGTTCCTGCTGATGTTCGAACGCATGCATGGCATCCAGGCGAGGATCCTGCGCGTCTCCAACGCCTTCGGCGAGCGGCACCGGGTCGAGACCGGGCAGGGTGCGATCGGCGTCTTCCTCGACCGGGCGCTCTGCCACAAGCCGATCGAAATCTGGGGCGACGGCAGCATCATCCGCGACTACATCTACGTCGACGATGTGGCCGAGGCCTTCGCCCGAGCGCTCGAGTACTCCGGCCGCCACAGCGTCTTCAACGTCAGCTCCGCTGCCGGTACCAGCCTGAAGGAACTGGTCAGGCTCATCGAAGACGTTACCGGCGAGCGCATGGACTGCCGCTACCTGCCCGCGCGTCCTTTCGACGTGCCAGTGAGCGTTCTCGACAACGGTCGGGCTCGCGCCGAGTTGGGCTGGGCGCCGCGGGTGTCGCTGTCGGATGGAATCGCGCGCACCGCAGCCTGGATGAGAAGCAACCTGACGCGCTGACGGAGTCGCTCATGGGCAACCGCGCAGTTCTCGAAAATGTGAACCGATCTCCGATGCGAGGCGACTGTTCTCCGTCTGGCGAAGGACAGAGCTGATGCGGCCCCTTATCACCGTGCTGGTCCATCTACACCGTGAGTGGCATCTCGTCTGCCCGGCGCTACGCAGTGCCGTGCTCGCCGCCCAAGAGGCCGCCCGCCACGGCGTCGGCTGCCGACTTGTGGCCGTCATCGATCGCGGTGACGAGGAGACGCGCGTGCAGGTCTCCTGCTTCCGCTCCCAGCTTGACGCCGTCTACGACGTCGACTTCGGCGATCTCGCGCGCGCCCGGAATTTCGGCATTGCCCACGTCGACACGACGTACTTCGCCTTGCTGGACGGCGACGATCTGTTGGACCGCGACTGGCCGTGGAAGGGGGTCTGCTATCTGGAGGAGCTGGGCGACGAGCGTGCCGTGGCGCATGCCGCGGTCCGGATGAGTTTCGGTGCGGAGTACTCCGGCCGAATCCAGTTTTCGACCGACAGCCCGCTGTTCAACCCGCTCAACCTGATCGCCTCCTGGCACTACGCCGCCGACGTCATCGCGCGCACCGACCTCTACCGGCGGCTGCCTTTCGTGCCGTGGGACATGGACCACAACCTGGGTGCGGAGGACTGGCTTTGGACCTGCGAATCCATCGTGGAAGGCATCCGGCACGTCATCGTGCCCGAGACGGCCTACTTCTACCGGCGGCAGCTCCGCTACGTCGGACTGGGGGGCTTGCGCGGGTTCACCTTCAGACCGACCCGCCTGCTCGAACCGGCGAGGGTCCCGGCACTGGACGCGGCCTATCCCTCGGCCGCGATCCGCTTCGCGGATCGCGCCACGCGGCCCGAGGGAGAGCGGCAGCGGTGGGCCAGCATGCCGCCGTGGCTGGAAACCAGCGTCGAGCGGGCCTGCGAGCTGGATCTGGCCATTCGTGACCTGCACCCGAGCCACCGCGCGGTTTACCTGACGACGCCGCCGCTCTTCCCGGCGGTCGGCCATTTCTACCTGAACGTGATGGCTCAACTCGGCGAGGACCACGCGCGCATCGTATTCATCTGCGACCGCCTCGCTCCTGAAAACCTGGCGCTGCTCGAGGATTTCCTGGCGGCGCACCGGCAACGGAAGGCTCCTGCCCTCGACGTGCTCATCGTTGCGCTCGGCCCGACCAGCGACGGGTCTGCTCGGGCGGCGCCGGCCCTCGGCGACAGTGCGGCTGGGCCGGACGCGCCCTGGCTGCGCCTGCGGCACGTGGATCTGGGCGCAGAACCGTCCTTCGCACGCCTCGCGTGGCCGGAACAGTGCAGTCTGCTCGTCCGCCTCGTCCTCCAGGCCCGGCCCGCCCTCGTCGTCAACTTGGACAGCGTATTCTTCGACAGCCTCATCGCAAGCTGGGGTCCGGCGGTCGCGAGCGGCGGAACCCGCACGGTCCGGGTGTCCCGCGCGCGACACGCGGTGGACGGGAGTGACGGCCCCTTGGCGGACTGGCGCAATCTGATCTGCGCCGAGGGGCGCTACTCCCTTGCCTTGTGCCGGAACGCAGAGGTGGCGGAGCACCTGAACGCGTTCTTCCACGGGAGCGGCCTGCACGCCGTAGCCGCGGACAGGGAAATGGAATCGAACGACGGCCAGTCGATGGGAGCCACACTGCGCGGCTGGCTGGACGTCGTGCCCGGGGCAGCCGACGCCGGGAAGGACTCCACCGGCGGGCCAGCCCTTCCGCCGGCAGCCCGTCCGGCACGCGAGCCGGACGTCACCGTCGTCGTGTCCACCCGCTGCGAGGGTTACTACCTGAACCCGATGCTCCGTGCCCTGGCCGCGACGGTCAGCGACGCCGCGGAACACGGGCTGTGCACCGAGATCGTCATCGCCACCGGCCGACCGGGCCCGCGCACCCACAGTATCCTCATGTCCCTGGCCCGTCGCTGGCCCGAAGCGCGCGTGGTCGAAACCGATCTCAGCGACCAAGGCGCGATCTTCAACGCCGGCCTGGCAGCGGCTCGCGGCCGTTACCTGGCCGTGATGCCGGCCGCCGAACTTGTGTCGCCCGGCTGGCTGGCACGCGCCGTCTGCCGCTGCCAGGAAGCCGGAGCAGACGCCATCGTGCACCCGCACGCGGTGGTGGAGTGCGGCGCGGCCCTCCGCATCGGCTACCAACCTGACATGGAATCAGCGGCCTGCGATCTTGCTCACCTGGCGTTTCACGAGACCTGGACCGCGCACGCCCTCGCCTCGCGGGAGCTGTTCCAACGCCTCCCGTACCGGGGAATGCCGGCCGGGTGCGGGTACGGACACGCCACCTGGCACTGGAACTGCGAGACCGTGGCGCAGGGATGCCGGCACCTCACGGTTCCAGATACCGCCGTCTACCGGCGAGCCGCGGGCTCGCTGGGCGAGAGCATTCCGACGCTCGGGAGGCCCGAGTTCCTCACCCTGCCGCCGTCGCGCTTCTTCTCCGCGCGCGCCTGGCTGCGACAGGGAGTGGCCGAGGGGCGAGCGCTCGACATCCCCGCGCAGTGGGACGAGCTGGCTTATCTGAACGCAAATCCCGACGTCGCGCGGGCCGTGGGCACGGGCGCGTATTCGTCGGGGTACGCCCACTACCGGCTCCACGGACGGAGAGAGGGACGGGTGGCCGTGGACAAGACTGGGCTCGCGGCCGCACGGCAGCCGCCGCCCGCGGACTGGGACGACGCTCGCTATCTCGGCATGTACCCCGATGTGGCGCAAAAAGTGGCGGCGGGCGTATGGCGGTCGGGCTACGCGCACTATTGCCTTTTCGGTCGGCGCGAGAGTCGCGCGGCGGCGTGGACTGCCACGGCCGCACTCGGCGGCCCCGCTGCGCCAGCGCGAGCCCCGCGCGAGCAGCGCCTCCCGACAATTCCTGCGTGGTTGCGGCGGCGCTTGTCCGCGCGCTCGCCCTGTCTCGACCGGTTTCTGGAAGCCGCCTCGGGCGCACCGTCTCACGCGGCACCACCGCTGTCGCGGGTTCTCGACCAGGAGATGCGGACGCTGGCGGAGATGGACCCCGGACTGAAGCCGGAGAGCGTGGGCGCGCCCGTGGTCGTGCCGCCAGGCGATCTGTGGGCCGCGAACGTGTACCGAGCGGGTTGGCGGACGGTGGCGGAGGCACGGCCGACCCACATCATCTTGGCGCCTGCGCTGCGACCGGGTGGGGCCGAGCGGTCCATGGCGCTGTGCCTCGACGCTATCCTGGAGAACCCAGACAACCGGCCTCTGGTCATCACGACGGATTCACAAGACCATCCCGGACGGGACCGGTTGCCCTCGCGCTGCACATGGCTGCCGTTTCCCACGCCCGCCCAGGCGCCGGATGAGGAGCGCATGGAGGTGCTGATGCGGCTTCTCGTCAACGCCGGCGCACGTACCCTGCATCTGTTCCACTCGCAACTGGGCTGGCAGGCTCTGCAGTGCCACGCGCCGGCCTTGGCGGAGCGCATGCGGTTGTTCGTTTCGATCTTCTGCGTGCCTCCGGTCACGACCGGGGTCAACGCCGGGTACGCGCAGCACCTCGGGCCTCTGCTTCCACACCTGGCAGGGATCTTGCTCGACAACCAAGGCACCGCGACGATGCTGCAGGAGCTGTACGGCGTCCCGCGCGCGCGGCTCGCGGTGCTGCGACATCCAGCGGCGGCTGCGCCCCGTTTCGCGGGCCCGAGCGCAAACAGCAGACTGGTGCTGTGGGCGGGCCGCCTCGACATGGACAAACGGCCGGACCTGCTCCGAGCCATCGCAGAGCGGCTGCCCGCACTCCGCTTCCACGTCTACGGGACGCCGGTTCTGGACGACGACTCGGAACTTCGGCGCCTGCGCGCGGTCCCCAACATCGACTACCGCGGCCCCTTTTCGGGCTTCGACAGCATCGCGACGGCGCCGTACCACTGTTTCCTCTATACCTCCCGCTGTGATGGCCAGCCGAACGTTCTGCTGGAAGCCATGCAGTCGGGCCTGCTGGTGGTGGCCTCAGATGTGGGAGCAGTGGCCGAGGTCGTGGGGGACGAGACCGGTGTGCTCGTGCGCCCGGCGGACGAACCTGCCGCCTACGCAGAAGCGATTGGCCGGACTCTGCGCGACGGCCAAACCTGGCGGCGTGTAGCCGCGAACGGCCAGCGCCACGTCGCCGCGAACTTCACGACCGCGGCCTTTCGCGAGACCCTGCGAACACTGCCTGGCTACCTGGCGTAGTGCCGCCTCTCGTGAGTTCGTAGCTGGTTGGGCGGCCGGATTGACGGCGGCGGAGCCGCTTCCTCCAGCTGCCCGAAGTGCCCATCCGACAATTCGTGCTTACGCTGCCTTTCTCGCTGAGATTTCCGTTGGCCTTCGACGGGAAACTGCTGGGCCAGGTCTTGCGCATCTTCATCGACACCGTGGTGTCCAACTATCGCAAGCGCGTGGCAGATCGGGGTATTGCCGACGGCGAGTCTGGAGCCGTCCAGCTCGATGGCGTGTACGCCCCTGGGCGCGACGGCGGTGCACCCATCTTCCACCCGGCGCCGGAACTTACCCAAGAGGACGTCCTTGCCATCGTCGCGCGCGCCAGTAAGCGCATCCTCCGCTTCCTAAAGCGTCGCGGGGTCATCTCCCTCGTGACGGCGCCGGGCGACGGTGAGATCACCGTCGTCACCGACGAAACCATGGGCGAGAAAGATCCGCTCCTGGCCCGCTTGTTGGCAGCCGCCACCGCTGGCGCCTCGCCAGCCGGCCCTGCGCACAAGCGCGCTCCCGTTCGCATCGTGCTCGATCCCGACGCCACGCCCGTGGCCAAGGGCAAACTATGCGGCCAGCAAGCCGGGTTTAACCTGCATGCTCAGACCAAAGTCGCCGCCAACGACAAGAAGGGTCGTGAACACCTGTGCAAGTACATCTTGCGCCCGCCACTCGCCAACGACCGCCTGAAGATCCTCGACGATGGTAACGTGAGGCTGGAGTTCAAGCGCCCCTGGTCGGATGGCACGTCGTCGGTCGACCTTGCGCCGCTTGCCCTCATTGCCAGGCTAGCCGCGATCATCCCCCCTCCTCGGAGGCATGTCGTCAGATATTCGGGGGTCATCTCGTCACACTCCAGCCTCCGCAGCCAAGTCGTCCCAGTCCCCGCCGTCGCCGCGCCCGAAGAAACCGACAAGCCTTCACTGCCACTTTCACACTACATTTCTTGGAGCCGGCTCCTCAAAAAGACGTTCGAGATCGACACCGTCTGCCCTCGCTGCAAGACCCCTCTCC
>PMBY01000358.1 GCA_003153875.1 Myxococcales bacterium
CCAGGGTGTGCCAGGCGGAGACCTGTCTGGCGACATCAGGAGACCACTACTGTGGAAAAATTGGGGACGGCTGCGGCCATACGCTCGACTGCGGGGCTGACTGTCCCGCGGAATGGGATTGCGTCAAGAATGTCTGCGTGGGCTCGTCGAAGGTGTGCCCGGCGCTGACTTGCGTGGCATCGAGCGGCGACCACTACTGCGGGACCATTGGCAATGGGTGCGGCGGGACGCTCGAATGCGGCGACGACTGCCCGGCGGGATGGACCTGCGACCACAGCGTGTGCAAGGCGACGCCGCCCGTGTGCACCTTGGCGACCTGCAAGACCGACAGCGGGGATCACTACTGCGGGACCATCGGGGACGGCTGCGGGGGGACACTCGACTGCGGGGCTGACTGTCCCGCGGGATGGACCTGTCAAAACAACGTGTGCGTGGGCGGACCACCGGCCTGCACGCCAGTGACCTGCGACACCGTGGGCGGGGGACGGTACTGTGGCGCGGTGGGGGACGGATGCGGGGGCACACTGAACTGTCCGACGGTCTGTCCCCAGACCGGATGGCTCTGTCAGGATCATTTGTGCAAGGGGCCGCCTGAGATATGCACCAAGATCACTTGTGAGACCGCCAGTGGAGACCACTACTGCGGAACCGTGGGCGACAATTGCGGCGGGTCGTTGGAGTGTGGGGCTGATTGCCCGGCCGGCTGGACTTGCGCAGACGACCACATCTGCAAGGGAGGCTCGGGCGCCTGTCCCCGCCTGGCCTGCACGACATCGAGCGGGGATCGCTACTGCGGAACCGTGGGGAACGGGTGCGGGGGTACTCTCGAGTGTGGGAACGACTGTCTCGCAGGATGGACCTGCGGAGATGATCACATTTGCAAGGGGGGCCTAGATGTGTGCACGCCTGTGGCGTGCGGCGCCCCGAACGGGGACCACTACTGCGGGACCATCGGCGACCAGTGTGGTGGGACGGTCGACTGTGGCACGACCTGTCCCAAGGCAGGCTGGGTGTGCGACCACAACATGTGCAAGGGCGACTCAACATGCCAGCCCCTGACCTGCGTGGCACCGAGCGGGGACAATTACTGTGGGGCCATCGGGGACGGCTGCGGCGGGACTCTCGATTGCGGCTCCACTTGCCCCAAGGCAGGGTGGCGGTGCGTCGACGGTCTGTGCAAGGCCGGTCCCACGTCCGGCTGCTTGGCGAGAACCTGCACCACGGCGTCGGGAGACCAATACTGCGGAACCATCGGCGACGGCTGCGGCAACTCGGTGGACTGCGCGGCGACTTGCACAAAGGCCGGCTGGGAGTGCCAGAGCCACCTGTGCAAGGCCGGGCCGACGGCTGGCTGCGTTCCGATGGTATGCACCACTTCGAACGGAGACCAGTACTGCGGAACCATCGGCGACGGGTGCGGCAATTCGCTGGACTGCGGAACGACTTGCACGAAGCCCCGATGGACCTGCCAAGACAACCTTTGCAAAGCCGCGCCGGCGGCTAACTGTGTACCGCTGGCGTGCACAAGCGCAAACGGAGACCAGTACTGCGGAACCATCGGCGACGGCTGTGGCAATCCGTTGGACTGTGGCAGCACCTGCAGCAAGGCCGGGTGGACCTGCGAGGACAATCTTTGCAAGGGAGCCCGAGAAGTGTGCACGCCACTCACCTGCACGCCGGCCTCGGGCGGCCACTATTGCGGAACCATTGGGGACGGCTGCGGCCACTCACTGAGTTGCACCACCGACTGCTCGGCCGCTGGCGCCGGCTGGGTGTGCAGCAGCAAGAACGTGTGCGTGGGCGGCGCGGGCTGCGGGAAGGTCGCCTGCAACAACGCCAGTGGTGCTCAGCAGTACTGCGGCGATGTCGGCGACGGCTGCGGGGGGACGCTGAGCTGCCCGGCGACGTGCGCGAACCGCCTGACCTGCGGGGAAACTTCCACGAATGTTTGCGACAGTTGCGGCAACCTGTGCTTGAAGCAGGTTCGCTGCGACGGCGGGGCCACCACCAGCATCAGCGGCACGGTGTACGATCCTGCCGGCTACAACCCGCTGTACAACGTGATCGTCTCCATCCCGAACGCGGCGCTGGACCCGATCCCCACTGGTGCGAGCTGCGCCTCTTGTGACGCCCAAGTGTCCGGCCAACCGATTGCCACTGCCTTGACCGATGCCACCGGACACTTCGTCCTCAACAACGTGCCCTGGGGCACCGATTTCCCGCTGGTCATGCAACTCGGTAAGTGGAGGCGCCAGGTCACCATCCCTGCGTCGATGGTGACCCACCAGTGTACCGACAATCCCATTACCGACAGCCCACCCGACGCCGGAACACTGCCCGATCGATTGTTGCGCCTGCCAAGGAACATCCACGACGGGGATCACAGTGGCCAGTACACCAGCATGCCGAAGATCGCCATCACCACGGGCCAAATCGACGCCCTGGAGTGTCTGTTGACCCGAGCCGGTATCGACACCGCCGAATTCACGAATCCAACAGGAACGGGCCACATCAATCTCTTCAGCCTGCTCTCTTCAAGCGGGGACAACGGGGCCACAAAGTACGCTGGCACTGGCGGCGATACGTTTCCGGTCGCAACAACCCTATTTGACTCGGCGACGACTGAACAGACCTATGACATCATCATAGTCAATTGTGCCGGCTCCAACTACCTCAATGCGGGGAGCGGGCAATACGTGACAGAGGCCCGCCGTCAGAATCTGAAAACGTATGTCAACGGCGGCGGCAAGGTCTTTCTCGAGCACTACTTCGCCAGCTTCCTGAGGTCCACGAGCACGCTGGCCGCACCATATGGCGAACTGGCGACCTGGGATGGGACACTGGGGACAGCTATCGCGGGTGCCGACTTGACGACACATATCGATCAGTCCTTTGCCAAGGGGCAGGCGTTCGCACAATGGTTGACGGCCGTACAAGCCTCGACGACCCTTGGCAGCCTGCAACTCAGCGACTCCAGCAGCAGTTCGCTGAAGTCGAAGTACACCGCCAAAACAACCGCCGCCCCGGCCACGCGCTGGATCTTCAACCCGGTCTCCAGCTCGAGCAACACCTCAAGCCACGTTCACTACTTTGACTTGCTTACCCCTACCGACCAAACCACCAAGTGTGGCCGCATCGTCTACACGGGAATACACGTCTCCTCGTCCAGCTCCGGCGCAGATCAGGATGCAGTCCGTGCGCTTGGCGGCACGCCAGTGTTCCCCACAGAATGCAAGATTCGGCCGCTCAACAACCAGGAGAAGGCGATGGAATTCATGTTCTTCGACCTCTCTGGGTGTGTGAATCCCCCTGAGCTGCCGCCGACGCCGCCGCCCACGGTTGGAGCGACGGCCCCGGCGGCACCGCCTCCACCTACCGCTCCGCCACCGCCGCCACCGCCGCCACTGCCGGCGCCGCCGCCACCATCCGTCGCACCGCCAGCTTCTTCAGCGCCGCCGCCGCCAGGAGCACCGCCGCCGCCGGCTGCCCTCCCCGCCCCACCCCCACCTCCTCCTCCCCCTGCGTCCCCGCCGCCAGCGGTTCCGCCTGCGGCAGCGCCGCCACCTGCGGCAGCACCACCTCCGCCACCACCGCCGCCGGCGCCACCGCCAGCACTGCCGCCGCCAAGCGACCCGTACAACCAATAGACCGCTCCTGTGGCGCGACCGTGCTCGTGCAGCATGTTGGCGCGCGCGTTAGATAGGCACAGCGACGTGTTCATCCTTGCATGATCGCGGCGATGACGAGTACGCTTGAAGCAGAAACTAGTAACTAGGGGATACACGAATGAGGCGCGACATTTGGGTCAGCCGCATGAGGGCGCACATGGGCCTTCAAACGGCTTTGTTTGTTCAGGGATTGGCTGTCTGTGTTCTGGCGTGGACTGCCGGCTGTAGCAGCGACAACACGGTGAGTGCATCAACTGACGGCCCAGCGGTAGTTTGGACGACCGAGGCGGGGCAGTTGGTTCCCGAGGTTCCTTTTGTGATTCTGGTTGAGCCCCGCACCACGGATGGTGGCATCTGTCCGCCACTCACTTGCCGGGCAGCAGCCTGCGGAGACATCACGGACAGTTGCGGGCAGACTGCTTCCTGCGGGCCTTGTCCCGACGGAGGGGCCGCTTGCCTCACTTCGTGTAGTGCGCCAGGCGGAGACTATTGTGGAGCGATTGGCGACGGCTGTGGCGGGCAGCTCAACTGTCCGGACACGTGCCCGAAGCCCGGCTGGAAATGTGGAACGGACAATGTTTGCAAGGGAGAGCCTCCCTTCTGCACACTGGTAACTTGCGAGCCGACAGCAGAAGACCACTATTGCGGGACGATCGGGAATGGCTGTGGCGATACCCTGGAATGTGGCAATGACTGTCCCGCTGGATGGGCTTGCGTCGACCACCTCTGTGTGGGCTCGCCGCCAGCGTGCACACCACTGACCTGCAAGACTCCGAGCGGCGACCACTACTGTGGAACCATTGGAAATAGTTGTGGCGGCACTCTCGAATGTGGCAATGACTGTCCCGCAGGCTGGACCTGCGAGAACAGCGTCTGCGTCGGCGCGCCCCCGGTATGCATACCGGCCACATGCGACACCGCGGGTGGCGGACGGTACTGTGGCTCGGTCGGCAACGGATGCGGTGGCACTTTGGACTGTCCGGCTATCTGTCCCACGGCCGGATGGGAGTGTAAGGACAATCTGTGTATCGGGCCGCCTTCCGTGTGCACCAAGATCAAGTGTGCTACCGACACGGGAGACCATTACTGCGGGACAGTGGGTGACAATTGCGGCGGGTCATTGAAGTGTGGGGANNTACTGCAACCTTCTGACCTGCACCGCTTCGAGCGGGGATCGCTACTGTGGAACCGTGGGCAACGGCTGTGGCGGGACACTGGAATGTGGGGACGACTGCTTCACGGGATGGACCTGTGGAACCGACCACATCTGCAAGGGCGGCCCAGGAGTGTGCACGCAAACGACATGCGGCGCCTCGAGCGGGGATCACTACTGTGGGACCATCGGGGACAAGTGTGGTGGCACGCTCGATTGCGGACTAACCTGTCCCAAAGCCGGCTGGGTGTGCGACCACAACGTCTGCAAGGGCGACCCCAATTGCCCAGCGCTCACGACCTGCGCCGTGGTGGCGAGCGGGGACAACTACTGCGGGGCCATCGGCGACGGATGTGGTGGGACGCTCGACTGTGGCCCGACCTGCCCCAAGGCGGGATGGGTGTGTGACACTGGTCTATGCAAGGGGCCAATCGGAGTCTGCACGCCAGTCGCCTGCACCACGACGTCAGGAGACCAGTACTGCGGAACCATCGGCGACGGCTGCGGCCACTCGGTGGACTGCGGAACCACTTGCACAAAAGCCGGATGGACCTGCCAGAACGGCTTGTGCAAGGGGGGCTCGGGGTGTCCGCCGCTGGCCTGCACAACTGCCAACGGCGACCAGTATTGTGGCGTGGTCGGGAACGGCTGCGGATCATCGGTAGATTGCGGGACCGCGTGCACGAGGGCCGGATGGACCTGCCAGGGCGGCTTGTGCAAGGGAGTGGCAGGGGTGTGCCCTGCGCTGACCTGCAAACCGGCAGGGGGCGGCCAGTATTGCGGGACTGTCGGCGACGGCTGCGGCAACGCGCTTCCCTGCGGCACGGATTGCACCGCCTCTGGCGCCAACTGGGTGTGCGGCTCCAACAACGTGTGCGTGGGTGGTGCTGGTTGCTTGAAGGTCGCGTGCAACAACACAGATGGCTTCCAACAGTACTGCGGCACCATTGGCGACAATTGCGGCGGGACGTTGAGCTGCCCCTCGACTTGTCCAACGGGGACGACTTGTGGCACACCCTCGGCCCATATTTGCGGCTGCGGCAACCTGTGTCTGAAGCAGGTTCGCTGCGACGGCACCGCCACAACCAGCATCAGTGGCACCGTGTACGATCCGGCCGGGCTGAACCCACTCTACAACGTGATCGTCTCGATACCGAACGGACCGCTCGATCCGATTTCGACAGGGGCGGCCACCTGCCCAACCTGTGACTCCCAGGTATCAGGTCAACCCATCGCCACAGCGCTGACCGACGCCAAGGGCCACTTTGTGCTCAACAACGTTCCCTGGGGCACGGACTTCCCGCTGGTGATGCAGCTTGGAAAGTGGCGACGCCAGGTCACAATCACCGCCGCGATGGTCACCCATCAGTGTGCGGACAACCCGATTCCGGACACCTGGACGAGTACGACTCCGGCAACCCTGTTACGCCTGCCGAAGAACATTCACGATGGCGACAACAACGGGCAATACACCAGCATGCCCAAGATCGCGATCACAACCGGTACCATCGACGCTCTCGAGTGCCTGCTGACTCGAATCGGCATCGACACGGCAGAATTCACCAATCCCGCGGGGACGGGGCACATCAATCTCTACAGCCTGTTCTCGTCCACCGATACCAACCGAACCGAGGAAGGGGAGGTGGTCAACGGCGCGACGGACTACGCGGCCACGGCGGGAGGTGCGGCATTCCCTCTAGCGCCCTCGTTGCTTGACTCGATCCCGACCCTACAGGGCTACGACATGGTGATAATGAACTGTGCGGCCGGTCCCAACTACTTCGCTGCGGGCGGCGCCTACGTGACGACTACCCGTCAGCAAAACATGAAGGCCTATCTCGACGGCGGCGGCAAGGTTTTCCTCGAACACTATTTCTCAACCTGGCTCAGATCGCCGCCAACCGACGCAGCCGCATTGCCGGGGCCCTACGGCGACATTGCGACATGGGAGTATCCGCCCGTTACTGCGGCATCGAACATCACAGCAGCCGATCTGGTCACGCAAATCGACCAGACGTTCCCCAAGGGTGCGGCCTTCGCCGAGTGGCTCGTCAACGTTAAGGCCTCAGCCACGGCCGGCACCTTGCAGCTCACCAACTCAGCCGTGGCCGCCATACCGACTTCAAAATACACAGCCTCCACAGTGAGAACGCCCGCAGAGCGCTGGATCTACAACCCAACCTCGACCACGGACAATTCATCGAAGCACGTCCACTACTTCGATTTCCTCACGCCCGTTGAGCAGACCAAGAAGTGCGGCCGCGTGGTCTACACAGGCGTTCACGTGTCGTCTGCGGCCACTGCGGCCGACCAGGACACGGTCCGCAAGACCGGTGCCACCACGCCGGTGTTCCCCACCGAATGCAAAATTCGCCCACTGAATAGCCAGGAGAAGGCGCTGGAGTTCATGTTCTTCGACCTTTCAAGCTGCGTAACTCCGATCGTTCTCACGACCCCGCCCCCGACCGGCGCCACAGCCACTTCCCCGCCGCCACCGCCGCCGCCACCGCCGCCTCCGGCTCCGCCGCCGCCATCTGTGGCGCCGGCGGCTCCGGCTCCGCCGCCGCCAGGAGCACCGCCACCAGCGACTGCCCTTCCGGCCCCGGCTGCTCCGCCGCCACCCCCAGTGTCGGCGCCGCCATCAGTGCCACCCGCCGCATCGCCGCCGCCGCCGCCGCCGCCACCGCCACCGCCGCCGCCGCCGGCCATACAGAATCGATAGGCCGACCAGCGTGGGCGCGTGCCTGGCCGTCGTCATCGACGGTCAGGGTACGTGATCGGCAGCGTCCGATAGGTAAATCGTAAGCCCGAAGAAGTCGCGCTACTCAGGCCCTTCGCCTTTGGCCCGCTTCTCAGCCACGCGCGCGAGAGCCTGGCGCGCAGGGCCGGCGCGACGGTCGCTGGTCGCAGCCCAACGCTGCAGCAAATCCTCGCAGGTGGCGCGCACCTCGGCGCTGACGTCGTAGACCGCGAAGTGTTGCACGATGGCTGCGGCTTCGGGATCGCCGATGGCATCGAGTGCCCTGATGAGGTTGCTCTTGCCGCGCGGCGAGGCCGTGTGCAGGGCGGTCTCGATCTGGGGCAGAGTGCGGCGGCCCATCCGGGCCAACTGGGCAATGGCATCGTCCACAGAGCCCCCACCGGGCTTGGTGAGGGCGTTGATCTGCGCGCCGATCTCGCGATACGAGCGATCTTCGCAGCCCGTCGCTGACAAGACCACCACAAAGAACACGAGCCAGGCACCCGCGACTCCCGACGATCCCGCATGAGATGAGACACTCAGCCTGCGCAAGTCTTCTCTCCTGCCTCGCCTTGGCGCCGCCGATGGCGGGCCAGGCAACGAGCCGCGATGCCGTCAGGGAACAACACCTCGCCGATGTCGGCGCGCGCCCGCTCGCGCGCCTCGACGGCGGCAAAGAAGTCCTCGCCCAGATCGATGACGGCCTGAGGCTGGGGCTCGCAGAACGCCCGACGGCGCAGGTCGGCCCCACCGTACAGGCCGCGTGAATACCAGGCCAGGGTCTTGCGCAACTCGTGCAGACGCATCTGGTCGCTGGCGTATTCCACCACCAGATCGGCATGGCGGCGCCACACCGCTCGCTGCTCAGCGATGGTGGGCGAGGCCGGTAGCGACGCGGCGGTCTCGATCGCGCGGATGGCCCCGAACAGCCAAGGATTGCCTCGCGCGGCGCGACCGATCATCACGGCGTCGCAGCCGGTTTCGCTCTTCATGCGGCGGTAGTCGTCCACGGTCTTGACGTCGCCGTTACCCACCACCGGGATCTCCTTGGGCAGGGCCGCACGCACCGCCGCGATCGACCCCAGGCGCACCTGACCGGAGAAGCCCTGATCGCGCGTGCGTCCATGCACCGTCACCATGGCCGCTCCAGCCTCGACCATGCGCAGGGCGAATTCGGATGCGTTGATCGACGAATCCGACCAGCCGACCCGCTGCTTGACCGTCACCGGGATAGACGAAGGCAAGGCCGCGCGCACGGCGCTGACGATCGCGGCGGCCAGCGCCGGCTCGCGCATGAGAGCCGCGCCACACGTGCCCGCAGTGACCTTGCGCGCTGGACAGCCCATGTTGATATCCACCACCGTGGCGCCAGCCTCAGCCGCCATCGCGGCCGCGCGCGCCAGCAGCTCGGGCTGGCGACCGACAACCTGCACGACGAAGCGCCGGCCACCCAAACTGGGCCACATGCGCCGCACAACCCGCTCCGACCCGCGGGTGAGGGCTTCGGCCGACAGGAATTCGGTGAAGGTCAAAGCCGCGCCATGCTCCTCGCAGATGGTGCGGAAAGGCAGGTCTGTCACTGCCTCCATGGGTGCGAGCAAGGCGCCCGGGCCAATTTCGATGGGGCCGATACGCATCGAGAGGTCAAGACCATAGCACGCCAGACCAGACGCGACGCCTGCCCTCCCGTGGTAGTCATCTTGGCCGCGACAGGATTCGCCTTCCTCCCGCATCACACGTGATACCGAGCGTCTCATCTTTATCTGGAATTCTCCCAATTTCGGCTTTACGCTCTGGCCCGCGCAGCGTTAACCCCCGGGGCTAGCGCTCATTTTTGAAAACCAATAAACGTGGGGCGTCATGGGGCTAGGTCAGTCATCACAAGAAAAAGTGGCTACGCGTGCGCTGGGGGCCTTGGGGCTTTCTGACCCCGCGGCCTTCCTCAAGATTGGTCGCGATGGGCTGGCCAAGTTCACGCATCACCAGCTCTTCGAATGCAGCAAGCGGCTGGGACAGAAGGGGACGTCCAAGCTCAGCAAGAGCGCGCTGGCGGAACGCGTCTGGGAAGAGCTGACCAGCCTGCTTGCCCCCGCCCGGCCCGAAAAAGGCGCCAGCAACCCGGCCGAGAAAGCCGCGGATGGGGCCACTAGCCCCAGCGCTAGGACTACCGGCAAGATCACCGGTTCCTCGCTCGAGATACCCGAACCACCGCCCATCTCACACAAATTCGAGCTGGGCTCACATGGCAAGGCCGAGGAACCACGCAACATCCCATGGGCCTACGACTACGACCGGGTGACCGGCATGGCGGTGGACCCCGACCACCTCTTTGTGTACTGGGAGGTCACCGACCAGTCCCTGGAGCGCGCGCGAGCCGGGCTGGGCGCAAGCGGGAAGGACGCGTGGCTGAACCTGCGCGTCTACGACAGCACGGGACGCATCTTCGACGGAACCAACGCCCACTCGTATTTCGATCACGGGCTCGATCGCGCTGATCGTCAGTGGTTCTTCCACGTTGGCAAACCCAGCTCGTCGGCGTTCATCGACGTGGGTCTCAAGTCGCGCGAAGGCTACTTCATCAAGATCGCGCGTTCGGGCCGCATCGATTTTCCCCGGCGCGAGACCGCGCCTTACTCCGAGCCCGAGTGGCTCAGTGTGCGTTCGACCTGGGGCCCAGTGGAGCATGCCGGCCGCGGGCTTCATGGTCGTGGCGCGACGGCGCCCGGCCCAAGCAAGGCGGAGGGGGGACCCCCTCCCGCCCCACCTCGTCACGTGGCGCTTCTGCCTTGGGAAGAGTCTGTCGCACTCGGCGAGGGAGGCCGCGCCGAAATGGTCGAATGGGAGGAGCACTTCAGCGACGGTCACTCTGAATTCCATCGCCAGACGTCCTGGGAAAGCCCGGTGACGATCTCGTCTTGGGAGGCGGGACCGTTCACCCATCCGGTGGAAGCCCCCGAGGCAATCCGCCAGGCCTTTGTGGGCCCGACGCGGGTGTACCGCGTGGGGGGCCGCACCCATGTCGTGCACGGCCCCTGGCAGGTGGTCATCCGCGGGCTGGACGCGCATTATGGCCATGCGGTGGTGGCCCGCTGGGAGATCTACAAGTCTTGGATCGCCGATGAAGTGAAAGAAACGCACGTGCGGGACATTCATCCCGTGCTGCCGCCCGGTGCTTCCGAGCAGCTCATGCCCGGGGCCAGCGAGCGGCGCTGGCGCTACGCCAGCGAAGCCCGTCTGGGCGGCGCATCGGAGATCTTCTACCTGGGCGCCAGCGAAGTGAAAGCGCGCGGGGCCAGTGAGCGTATGTACATAGGTGCCAGCCAATTCAAGATGCGCGGGGCGAGCGAACAACGGCTCGGCGGAGCCAGTGAGGTGCGACTAGCCGGCGCCAGCGAGCGCCTGCTGGCCGGGGCCAGCGAAAGCCGCCTGGGCGGGGCGAGCGATACCCGCCTGGGTGGGGCCAGCGAAGCCCATTTCTTGGGGGCCAGCGAAGCACGGATGGCGGATGCCAAGGTCAAGGGTGACGGATCCTATCCGTCGCCCGACTCAATGGACTCCAAGCCCGCGGTCAAGGAGTAAGCCTCATGCCAACCGGATACTTCGCGCTGGTTCTACACGCCCATCTGCCCTTTGTCCGTCATCCCGAAGACCCGACGGTGATGGAAGAACAGTGGCTGTACGAAGCCATCAGCGGAACCTATCTTCCGCTCATCCAGATCTTCGAGGGTCTGCAAGCAGACGGCGTGCCCTACCGCTGCACGGTTTCCCTGTCCGCGCCGCTCATCAGCATGTTGACCGACGACCTGCTCAAGACCAGGTACGCCGACCACCTGGATGATCTGATTCTGCTGGCCGAGAAGGAACTGGAGCGGACCAAGCCGGAACCGCAGTACCACCGCCTGGCCGAGATGTACCATAATCGCTTCCTCAGCCTGCGCCACACCTGGCGCTGCCACGAGGGCAACCTGGTAAGCGCCTTCCGTCGCCTGCAGGATCAGGGCGGGCTCGAGGTGATCACCTCGACCGCCACGCACGCTTTTTTCCCGCTCATGGACCGCAACTGGGCCGCGTTGCGCGCTCAGGTCCACACGGCGGCGGAGCTTTACGAAAAGCACTTCGGCCGTCGCAGCGCTGGTATGTGGCTGGGCGAGTGCGGATACGTGCCGGGGGTCGACGAGCTTCTGCGCGAGGTGGCCATTCGTTACTTCTTCGTGGACAGCCACGCCATCTTGTACGCGGATCGCCGGCCGGTCTATGGGGTGTACGCACCCATCTACTGCGCCACCGGCGTGGCCGCCTTTGGCCGCGACACCGAATCATCCGAACAGGTGTGGAGCGCTAAGCACGGCTATCCCGGTGACCCGCACTACCGCGATTTCTACCGCGACATCGGCTTTGACCTGCCTCTCGACTACATCGGCCCGCACATCCACCCGGAAGGGCACCGGATGTACACCGGCTTCAAGTACCACGCCATCACGCACGACAAGCTGCACGACAAATGGGTTTACGACCCGGACGCCGCGCGCGGCAAGGCGGGGCTGCACGCCTCCCATTTCCGCGGCAACATGGAAAAGCAGGCGCAGCGTCTGGCCGCAGGCATGGACCGGCCGCCCATCATCGTCAGCCCCTACGACGCCGAGCTGTACGGGCATTGGTGGTACGAGGGTCCCATCTTCCTGTCCGATGTGTATCGCCAACTTCACTTCGACCAAAGCATCATCCAGCCCATCACACCCAGCGAGTACCTGGACCGGCATCCGACCAACCAGCTGGCCACCCCCGGCGCGTCGTCCTGGGGACTCAAGGGCTACGGCGAGCAGTGGGTGAACGAAAGCAATGCGTGGACCTGGCGCCACGTCCACGCCGCCGGCGAACGCATGGTGGAACTGGCGCGGCGGCACTGGGGCGCGACCAACCCGCTTACCGTGCGGGCGCTCAAGCAGGCGGCCCGCGAGCTGATGCTGGCGCAGGCCAGCGACTGGACGTTCATCATGGCCACCGGCACCACGGTGCCGTATGCCACGCGCAGATTCAACGAGCACGTCGTCCGGTTCACCCGGCTTTACGAAGACTTGACTAAGGGCGCGGTGGACGAGCCCTATCTGGCCAGCATTGAAGCACAAGACAACATCTTCCCGGACATCGACTACCGCATCTACGCCACGTAGGCGCGGCGGAAGCCGACCGTCGACAGTCCACCGTTCGCAGCCCGGAGTCCCCAGCACCCCCCGGCACGCGGGGGTGCAGTCTACCGATCGGCCCAAGGCCAGCCCAGCCTCGTCGGCCAAGAAGCCGACCCCAACTCGGGTCGCGTCCGACACAGCTGCGGCGCCGACGCGTGCTGCAGACAAACGCGCCGGGGATAGTCGCCGCGCTCCGACCGAGTTCTCGATTTCGCCTCCGCCGGGCGCCAAGCCCCCGCTCAAGGTCCTGTTCGTGGCCTCTGAGGTTGCCCCGTTCCGCAAGACCGGGGGTCTGGCCGATGTGGCAGGCGCCTTGCCCCGGGCACTCGCTCGCCGAGGCATCGATGTGCGCGTGGTGATGCCGCTCTACCAGGGCATCCGTTGGAATGAGCTGGAGCGCCTGGAAGGGCTCGTGCCCATTCCCATGTACTACGGCACGACCTGGGCCGGCGTGCGCATGGGGCGGCTCCCAGGCAGCGATGTGCCGATTTACTTTCTTGAGTACAACCGCTTTTTCGATCGGCCCGATCTCTACGGACCGCCCGGCCAGGCGTACCAGGACAACTTGGAACGCTTCTCTCTGTTCTCACGAGGAGCGCTTGAGCTGTGCAATGTGCTGGGTTGGATTCCGGACGTCATTCATGCCAACGATTGGCAGACGGCCCTGGTGCCGGTGTACGTGAACACGGTGGAGTGGGCCAAGCCGCTGCACGGCTGCGCCACCCTGTACACCATTCACAATCTGGCCTACCAGGGGAATTGGGAAAGCGGCGCACTGTTCATTACTGGCCTGGGTTGGAATCATTTCAACTCGAACGAGTTCGAGCACTTCGGCGACATGAACTTGATGAAGGCTGCCATCCGACATTCCACCCTTCTCTCCACGGTCAGCCCGACCTATGCGCGCGAAATCCAAACCTCGGAATACGGCTTCGGCCTCGACGGCGAACTAGCCGCGCGCGGGCGCGATCTGCGCGGGGTGCTCAACGGCATCGACACCGAGGCGTGGAACTCAGCCACGGATGCGTACCTGCCCGCGCGCTTCGATAGGGACGATCTGGCGGGCAAGGCGGTGTGCAAGGCGGCCCTGCAAAGGGAAATGGGGCTGCCCGAGCGCCCTGATGTGCCACTTTTCGGCGTGGTCGGGCGCCTGACGCCACAGAAGGGCTTTGATGTGCTGGCGCACACGCTCGACCACATCTTGGGCTGGAACATTCAGATTGCCCTGCTGGGTTCGGGCGATGGGGACGCGGAACACTTCTTCTCGTCGGTGTGTGCCCACCGAGGCGACAAGTTCCGCGCGTACATCGGTTTTCAGGACGGACTCGCCCACCGCATCGAGGCAGGTTGTGACTTTCTGCTCATGCCCTCGCGCTACGAACCGTGCGGGCTGAGCCAGATGTACAGCCAGCGCTATGGAACCCTGCCCATCGTGCGCGCCACCGGGGGCCTGGTGGATACCGTGCAGAACTACGACGAGCGCGCCGGCGCGGGAACCGGTTTCGTGTTTCACGACCTCTACCCCTCGTCCATCGCCAACACCATGGGCTGGGCGCTTTCGACCTATTTCGATCGACCGGGCCACATCACGGCCATGCGCCGCCAGGCCATGCAGCAGGACTACTCATGGGCGAGAGCCGCGGAAGCCTATGAGCGATTGTATCTCGAGGCGTATCAGCGTCGTCGTGGCCATCCTTTCGGGTAGGGGAGCATAGGCGCTTCAAGCGCCATTTTGCCGTGTGCTCCGGTCAGCATGGGAGAAGGTGGAGCAGGCCCAGGCCAACGGCTACCAGCTCGTGCCAACCCCGACCCAAATCGGATGGAAGGGCGATTCTGGCTCGTCGTGTTTCATCAACATCAATGGGCAACTCCTCGCCACCGCCTTGGCTTGCGTGAGTCGCTTCTCGCGCACCCGACGTATCAGCTCGCCTCGATCGATCTCTTTCGTGGACATCGTCACTATTCCCTTCGGCATGAGTCCACCCATGAGCACGCACTGTGCGTCTCAAAGGGGACATTTCTACTTGGGCCGAAGGGGACATTTGAACTTGGGCGCTACACAATAATGGCTGATAACAGGGATTACGTAAGCTACATCCGCCTACACGTCCAAACTATCCCTATACCCAGCGATCGAGAAGAGGGGACTATGCTCCACTTGACAAGAACCTCGGTTCCACTACGGTACGAATCCAACACCTTTTCGGAGGAACCCATGGGTAGGACTGCAAGCGGCAAGATACCTCTGGCCAAAGCATTCTCGTGTGGAAGCCAGATTCTGTACATCCTTGCCATCCTGGCGGTGGGCTGCAAGTCTAGCGACTCCTCTCCTCCGCCAACCAACGCGGCACCAGAAAGCGAAATCTATTCGGTCACGGTCACTGCCGCCACATCCTCCGCACTGCCCAAGTGCACCTCCGCACTCGCGGGGACGACCGCCTATGTTCGGTCGCCCCCTGGCTTGTGGTCCTGTCAAGGAAGCTCCTGGATTTCTATTCCCTGCACCAAGGTGCTTGCCGGTGCTGTAGCGTATGCCAGCGCGACGCAGACCCTCTGGGCCTGTGTTTCCGGCTCGTGGACGCAAGTGCAACTGCCCACGGGCCCGCAGGGACCAGCCGGCAAGAACGGGACTTCCTGCAGCGTGGCCGACAACGGTAACGGCACGAAGACCATCACCTGCCAGGACGGCACCAGCGCCACCGTCAGCAATGGCGCCACGGGCGCGACTGGAGCTAGGGGTGCGACGGGCGCTACCGGTGCGGACGGTGCATCCTGCACCGTGACGACTCGGACGGACAACGCCAAGCTCATCGTGTGCGGTTCGACGTCCGCAGTGGTGAGCGACGGTGTGCCTGGAGCGACCGGTCCGCAGGGCGCGACGGGCGCAGGTCGCAACTCACTGGTCTCGCTCACGTCCGAGCCCGCAGGCATCAACTGCGCAAACGGCGGCGTCAAGGTCGCGACTGGCGTCGACCTCAACGATGACGGCGTGCTCGATGCGAGTGAAGTGAATCCGTCGGAAATTCAATACGTGTGCAACGGAGGTAACGTCCCCGGTGCAGGGGGCGACGCAGGTACGAACGGGGATGACGGCCAGAGCTGCGGTTCGCCGTTGACTACCTGCAGTCTGCTTTGCGTGGACTTGCAGAACGACAGCTCCAATTGCGGCGCCTGCGGGAACGCCTGCTCCACGGGCAGGATCTGCACGCAGGGACAGTGTGGATGTTCACCGGACCACATCGAATGTGATGGAGCATGTGTCGATCTCCGGACCGATATGGTCAACTGCGGATCTTGTGGGACTGCGTGCCCGACGGGCGCAGTGTGCTCCTACGGGAATTGTGTGAAATGTGCCAGCAACGAGGCTGTCTGCGGCGGTGTCTGCGTCGACCTTGGGCGCGACAACGCGAACTGTGGCAGCTGCGGAAACGCGTGCACGGCAGGTCAGAGGTGCGATCCCCAGCAGCGGACGTGCAAAGTCTGCATTCAAATGAGCTCGGCGATCGAAGTTTCCGCCGGCGGCGGCCAGTATGAAGCGCTGGCGCTGGGCGACCTGAACGGTGATGGCCACCTCGACCTAGTCACAGTCGATTCAGGGAGCACCGTGAGGGTGCTCATGGGCCTGGGCAATGGCAGCTTCGCCAACCCGGTCGCGTATGCCACGACGAGTCAGTCCGGGAGTTCCTGGTCACTGGCTGTCGGTGACATGAATAGTGACGGCAGCGCCGATGTGGTAGTTGGCAACAGCTTCGGGATGTACGTGCTCTTGAACCAAGGCGACGGCAGTCTTACGGCTCCCCTGGCCTCTGCCGGCGGCGGGATAGTGGCCATCGGTGACTTGAATGGCGACCAGCTGCCGGACGTGGTCTCAGCCTCTGGCGGTAGCGTAGCCGTGGCGTTGAACGCCGGCGCCGGCGCATTTGCGTCGCCGGTCTTGTATGGCATGGACGGCTCAGCCTACTCGGTGGCGCTGGGCGACCTGAACGGCGATGGCACACTCGACATGGTTTCGGCGGACGGCAGCAACGTCGGTGTGCGCCTCGGGCTCGGTGACGGAAGCTTCTCCAGCCGTGTCAGTTTCTCGGCGAGCGCCTTTTCGGTTGCGATCGGTGACTTGAACGGTGACGGGAAGGTCGACGTGGTCACGGTCAGCTTCCAGAGCGAATACGCATACGTCCTCCTGGGGCAGGGCGACGGCAACTTGGCTGCGCCGGTCGCTTATCGCTTGGGAACAGGCGCGGAGTCGGTGGTGCTGGCTGATGTGAACCGCGATGGCAACCTTGACGTGATCGCGGCGGCCAACGCCTCTGTGGTGGTACTTCTCGGGCTGGGCGACGGACGCCTTGCCGACGTGATCGAGTATCCCGCGCCGTGCGGAAACTCGGTGGCCGTAGGCGACCTCAACGGCGACTCCTGGCCCGACCTGGTTACGACCGGTTTTTGGGGCGCCCCGCACGCGTTCGGCGTCGTCCTCAACGCGAGCAGTTCGCTCTGTGTTGCACCCGGGCCGTAGGCGTGCATGGCGCGCCTCGATACCTACGTTCGGACAAAGGCCCAGAGTTCGTCTCGGCGGCCATCCTGTTCGAGCCTCAACTATCTGACACCGGCCGAATTCAAAGCGAAGCAGAACCCGGGAGGCAGCTCTCTAGTAATCAGTGGTCCGAAGAACCCAGGCAAGTCAATTGGAGGACCACGATGAGACTGTCTGACCTTTTCAAACCAAAATGGAAGTCTGATGACAAAGATGTGCGTTTGAAAGCAGTAAGTGCGCTAACCAACCAGGCAAAACTCACAAACATTGCAAGGACTGATAGTGACAGAAAGATACGTGTCGAAGCAGTATTGAGCATAGGCGCTTCAAGCGCCATTTTGCTTTCACCGAATCGCATCTGCAATTGTCAGGCCCAAGTAGAAATGTCCC
>PMBY01000523.1:0-511 GCA_003153875.1 Myxococcales bacterium
CTTCGCCGTGAAATTGGCTTCGGCGAAATACACACTGATTGCCATGTTGTATCCCCTTCCTGGTATCTAAACGGGTTGTCTGAAGTGGACCTCTACCTCGGATCTAAATGAACCGACGCTGAGGAGAACTCTGCGGCGCTTGTCTTCTGTTCAATAGTTGATGTTGGGATTGGGCGTTCGGTTACCCGGCTTTCTTGATGTCTTCTGGAACCTGTCTGTGCTCGCGTCGCAAGTGACCAGGACGGGTGGCAGATCGGGATACCGTTGCCGGTGACCGTGATCTTTCACGACTCCAACGAAGTCAACTCTTGAGGTCGACCGAGGGTACCGAGGCACCAGTCAGTTCAGCCAGTTGTCGAGGGCATGCTCTGTTCGACTGAGGATCCTGCCCATTGTCTTTTCGGCGTGGCACCCCAGGCCGCAGCTAGATTCCATTCGTCGTGCAGTCGTTCAGCCCTCCGCCGCCAGCGACAGGATCGGCGCAGGCGCCTGCTGTGCAGGTCTGGCAAGC
>PMBY01000523.1:524-2919 GCA_003153875.1 Myxococcales bacterium
GGCAGGCCATTCAAGTACACGAACACAGCCTCGAGGTCCTCCACCGTCATGGTCCGGAGATACTGCCAGGGCATCGGCCAACACCTGCTCGAAGGGTTCTGCTCATCCGCGAACTCCGGTTCGGGCTGTACCTCCGACATCTGCACGAGATCTGGAATAACTTGTGACAGCGACATGTGCATCAGCCCCGATCAGATCAGAACCGCAGGCTTGGTGCCGCCCGTGTTCGTTTACTCGCACGACTCCGATCCCATGATCAGTGGTAGTCCACAAGTGATCATCGGCGGCTATGTCTACCGCGGAACCGCCATCTCGGATCTGCAAGGGTGGTATCTCTTCTGCGACGGCTACTCGGGCGGGTGCGGCGCGCTCCAAGTGTCCGGCGGGGGCACGTCGGCCGCGGCCCATTCACTCCCTTGCCTTAGTGGCAGGCTCCGGACGTTCACCTCATTCGGACAGGACAACGCCGGGGAGCTCTACGTGGTTGGCTACACCACGGACGCCATCTTGGCCGGTCCCAACGATGGCATCGTTCTTCGCATCATCGGCGGCTGAAGACCGTGGTTGCATTCAACTCTTAGCGGACGAGTGATGGCCGAAAAGGTGAACCCGATTCCAGATGGTTTTCACAGCATCACGCCAAGCCTTGTCATCAAGGACGCGAGCAAGGCGAGCGACTGGCACAGGCAAGCGCTCGGCGCGCGGGGGCCTTTCCGAATGCCGAGTGAAACCGCCACCTCAGCTTTGACGACGGAGGAAACAATGAAGACTAAGTCGGGCACACTCCCGCGCGGGTACCCGCTTGCGAACCATGGCAGGAGCCACGTCATCTCACGATGGGCGCGCCCGACGGTTGGTCTCGGTCTTCTGATGCTCGCGGCTTGCGGGACGAACCGCACGGTCAACAAGGCGGCGCCTTCTGACAAATACGTGGCGATGGGTAGCTCTTTTGCGGCGGGTCCGACGATTCCGGATGCGGTGCCCGACCAGTCCTGCGGAAGGTCCACCCAGAACTACGCGCACCTTGTTGCAGGCGGGCTTGGCCTGGCCCTCACGGAAGTGTCCTGCATCGGCGCGACGATCGACAATATCGCCACGACACCCCAGGCCATGAACCCACTCCAGATTGACGCGGTCACGCCGGATACTAGTGTCATCACGATCACCATCGGTGGGAATGACGTCAATTTTTCGGCCTCGCTCGTCGCGTGCGGCCGCGACGGCATGAACGGAAAGTCGTGTCTCGAAGCCAGCCCCGACGCGGGCGCCCCCGATGTCGATTCCGCGGCAATCGACAACCTTTTGAATCAAGTGGAGAACAAGCTGGTCGCGATGCTCGGCAAAGTGAAGCAGGCTGCTCCTGCTGCTCCAGTCCGGAGCGAAGAAATAGCTCACACCAACTAGCGTTCGCGGGGCGATCCCTGCGCAAAAAACCGCCGGGCTCGCGGCGGCCAAAATCGACCGCGAGAGCCCGGCGCAGCGAACACAACCAACGACTACCGAGCGGCCCCCCGGGCGTTCAACGTATTCAGGCCTGCCGCCAGTGTTCGTCGGATGGGTCTTGGTCACATGTGACTGTCGTCGAGGATCTGTCGTACCCGCAAGAACGCCGACTGGCATCGCTGCGCGACGAACAGCGTAGCCAACGCGCGCACCAGAACTGCTTCTATGATCGATAGGCGGGCGCGAACACTTCCTTGGCGAAGGTCTCGAAGGTCGTCGGCATGGGCACCACCGAACCGCCAGCCTCGGGCGCGACCAGTCCTTGGCCCGCGCCCCGGTACATTTCCATGAACGCCGAGACCAGCGAGGGATTGAAGCCGGCTTGCCTGAGTCCCTGTTCGACATCTCCCAACGACACCTGCACGTAGCGAACCGGCTTGCCGATGGCTTGTCCGAGAATGCCGACGAGTTCGGTCTGCGTGATGGCCTTGGGGCCAATCAGGTGGACCACGCTCTTGCCGGAAAAGTCTAGGCGTTCGAGCCTACCGCCGGCGTAGCTACCAATGTCGGCGGGGGCGATCATCGGCACCGCGGCCTCGGCCGGCATGAGGCCGCCGTAGATCCCTTGCGCCTTGACGGAGCCCAAGCCCATGAGCACGTTCTCCATGAAAAAGCCCGCACGTAGGAAGAGCGCGCTGAGCCCGGCTATCCTCTTCAGCCGTTCCTCGAAGTCGTGGAGCGCGACGATGGGGCCGGTGCCCTGGGTGTGGTGCGCGCCTAGGCTGCTCAGGAGCACGACGTGGCGTATCCCAGTCGCTTCTATGCCGCCCGTCAAAGCGTCGATCACGCGAGTTTGATACGCGCGGAAATCGTTGGTCGCCATGTTTGGCGGAATCAGGAGGTAGGCGGCTTCGGCCCCCGAAAGCGCCTCGCGAACGAAACCCGCATTCTC
>PMBY01000057.1:0-1818 GCA_003153875.1 Myxococcales bacterium
GCGCTCGCCTCCATGGGCAACTACATCTTCGCGCCCCTCGCGCTCCACGAAGCGCTGGAAGCAGACGCCCATCTGGACACCCACCACGACTTCGGCTGCGACATCCTGCCTTCACTGGTCGAGACCGGCCGTGTGTACTGCTATGATTTCTCCAACAACGTGATCCCGGGCGTCACCGCGGAGGGCGAACAGGGCTACTGGCGCGACGTGGGCAACATCGAGTCCTACTACGAGGCCAACATGGACCTGAAGAACGTCGTGCCGCGCTTCAATCTGTACAACTGGGAGTGGCCCATCATCAGCCAGAACTACCCTGACCCGCCTTCCAAGCTGGTGTTCGACGACGAGCGACGGCGTGGCATGCTGGTGCAATCCATCATGTCCAGTGGATGTGTGATCGCGGGCGGGTTTGTCAAGGACTGCGTGCTCGGCCGCAACGTGTGGGTCGACGAGGGCGCGGAGGTCCGCGACAGCGTCCTGTTCGACAACGTCTATGTCGGCCGGGGCGCGCGCGTTCAGCGCGCCATCATCGACAAGAACGTTCGCGTCGCGCCTGGCGACCACATTGGCCACGATCTGGCACGCGATGCTGTCCGCCACCACGTGAGCGAGGGTGGGATCACCGTGGTCGGTAAGGCGGGCGACACTTGGCTGACCCGCGCGCGCGATTTCTAGCAAAGCGAGCCACATAGCGGTCTAGACTCGCGCCATGGCCAAGATTCGTCCCCTTGCGCTCGTCGTCCACGGCCACTTCTATCAGCCGCCGCGCGAGAACCCTTGGACCGACGAGGTGCCGCGCGAACCCGGGGCCACACCCTTTCACGACTGGAACGCGCGCATCCATGCCGAATGCTACCGCGCCAACGCCTACGCGCGCATTTTCCAGGGCGGGGACAAGATCAAGGCGCTGGTCAACAACTACGATCGCCTCACCTTCGACTTCGGCCCCACCCTGGCGCGCTGGCTAGAACGTCACGACCCCCACGCCGCCCGGCGCATCCGGGAAGGCGATGCGAACCAACGCCAGCGTCTGGGCCAGGGCGGTGGCATGGCCCAGGTGTGGGCACACCCCATCACGCCCTTGCTGTCGCCGCGAGACCGGCAAACCCAAATCGCGTGGGGCCTGCACGACTTCCGCTTCCGCTTCGGCCGTGACGCCGAGGGCATCTGGTTGCCCGAAACCGCGGTGAACACGGCCACGCTCGAGGCGCTCATCGACGCCCAGGTCCGCTTCACCATCTTGGCGCCCGAGCAAGTCGCGGCTGTGCGACGGCCGGGCAAGGACTGGGTCTCGGTCAACACCAACACCCTGGACACGGGCCGCTTGTACCGCTGGCCGCATCCTGACGGTTCAGGTCGCTGGATCGCCCTGGCCATCTTCGACGGGCCGATCTCGCGCGACCTGGCCTTCGGCAGCGCGAGTCGCGACGCCGGCACCTTCCTGGCAGCCGTGCGCAAGGCCGCCGATCGTTCCAATGTGAAAGGCCAGCGCCTGGTGCTGGCTGCCAGCGACGGCGAGCTCTATGGCCATCACAAGAAGTTTGCGGATCTGACCCTGGCCTATGCCACGCACGTCCAGGCAGCCTCGCTCGGCATCGAGGTCACCAACCTGGCCACGTTTCTGCAGCGCCAACCGCCCACCTGGGAGGCCCAGTTGCACACCGGCCCGGATGGCGAGGGAACCGCGTGGAGCTGTTCTCACGGCGTGGGACGCTGGCGCCGCCACTGCGGCTGCGCCATGGACGCCAGTCGGGGATGGAGCCAGGCCTGGCGTGGCCCTCTGCGCGCAGCGCTCGATCATCTGCGCGACCGGGCGGC
>PMBY01000057.1:1852-2720 GCA_003153875.1 Myxococcales bacterium
CTGCTGCTCATGTACGCGAGTTGCGCCTGGTTCTTCGACGACATCGCTGGTCTGGAGAGCATGATCGGCTTGCGGCGCGCGGCCCACGCCATGGATGTTTGGCGCTCGCTGGGCGGCCGTCCACCCGAGACCGCGGTCTTAGATATTCTGGCGCGCGCCAAGAGCAACGAACCTGCCCTGGGAACTGGTGCCGATGTATTTCGCCGGGCGAGCCAGGCGCGCGTCACCCCGGCCCGCGCGGTTGCGCGCGTGGCGTTTACCGCTCTGGCGTCGGGGCCAACTGAGCCACACGACCTACAGGTTCCTGGTTTCGACGTCGCGATCGTTCCTGAGGCCTCTGCCCGCGCCGGGCTGGCCGGCCAGGCCACCGTGATACACCGCCGCACCGGAGAGACCACGACCCTCGCCTTCTCCGCCCAGTACGACGGCAAGGCGGGTTTCAAGTGCCAGATCGGCGAACAACGGCTAACCCTGGACGACCTCGACGCAGAGGCCGTTCAATCCCTGCGCATGCGCGCCCTGGGGCGCCTGGCCGAGCAAGCCACCACCAGGGCCAGGTGCCAGGCCTTCTTGGATATGGCCGAACTGGTGGAGTCGCTGCCTGACGACCAGACCCCTTGGCTGGCACGGCTCTTCGCAACCGCATTGATCAACTTCCTGGAAAATTCGCCGCCAGACGACACCGACGCATCAGCCTGGGAAGTCGCGCTGGTGCTGCTCAAACGCGCGACCTTGCAGCCTGGCGGTGATCACGCCCGCCGCGCCCAGGAGGCGCTGTGGGAACACTTGCGCTATGTCCGGACCAGCCGCCGCCGTGCTGGCAAAGCCCTGCGCGCTCTCGCCGAGCAGCTCGGTTTCGACATGTCGT
>PMBY01000249.1 GCA_003153875.1 Myxococcales bacterium
AGGTCCACCAGGTAGTCGCGATAGAAGTTCCTCTCCAGGGCGACCAGTCGGTCAGTCATGATGGAAATGAGGCTGTTGGTCTTGGAAGTAATGCGGCGGTCGTTCTTTCGGAATTCCATGTCTATTATCTTCGGCTTCCCCCCCATTTTGGGCACCACCCGGGTGGGCCCGGGCTTGCGGAACGGGTAGGTGACCAAGGTAAAGGCCCGCGCCTTTGCCGGTAGATTCCACAGGCTGCCCTGCAACCGCGTGGAAGACATGAAGACCATCGCCGGCTTTTCGGGTCGTTCGGCCAAGGACTGCAAGGAGGCGTAGGATTCCGGCCCTGTCCACAGAAGCCAGATGGAACCCGCCAACGGGCGGCCTGATTTTCTAGTGAGAGCGTCCGTATCCAGACCGCCTTCCCTCACAGTCAGGGTCTCACCTGGGCCGCGTCCCGTCTCCCTCCAAGCATCTTGAAATCCGGAGGCCAGTGCCTCGGCCTCCGGGCCAGGACTGAGCACTTGGACAATGCGAGACGGACGAGTCGCGTCCCACGATTTTGCCAAATAGCGCGCGGCCGCTTCGCCTTCTTGATAATAGCCTTTGGAGAAATACAAAGTGTAGAAGCCGGTGCTGGAAATATGCGGCAGGTCGGTGATGGGGAGAAGGCAGGGGATCTGATGTGTCTCGCAGAATTGATGCACCGGTGCCCATGGCAGGTTGGAAATCCCGCCCACCAAGGCGAATACCGGGCCTTTGGCGTAGTACTCCTCCAGTTGCGCCGGCCAGGTCTCTGGCGAGCCGGTGAGGGTCCATTGCGCCAAGGTCCACTCGCGGAAGGTGGTTCTCATCTCCTTCATCGAAAGCATGACGCCCATGTTTCCAGTATTGCGGCCCAGGTTGTTGTGGCTTCTGATGCTCAACTGCAATGGCCCCAGCATTGCGTCGCGGTCTTCCTTGGACACATCGCCGGCAACGACCGTGGCCAAGGCCATTGTGCTGTCGGTAATCCCGGGCGACAGTTGAGCAGAAAGCTGTTTCAAATAGGCGATTAGAATCTTCAGATCGGAATTACCCAGCTCATACCGGGGCATGACCGTGCCAAGGCTTCGCCCCCGGGGGTCGATTCCCTTTCGGATGGCCACCGCCAATGTGGTATCGGTGTAGGCCGGGCGCAGCGGAGGAACCTGAAAACGCGCCGGCAGCATCTGCGCCCGTTCGGCTGGCGTCAGGATGGGAAAATTGGGATAGCGGGGCTGGTACAATCGTGCCCCATTGATCGGCGCGGTCTTGAACCCCTCCTCCATGCTTCCCAGACCGCTTCTGGTGTGGCAACTCGCGCATGCGAAGGTGGAGCCAGGTATGGATGCACCTCCGGGCGATGCCGCCTTCATCGGCGCGCCGGAAGGGAGAATACCGGTGCGGTACATCTTCTCTCCGGCTAGAAGCGCTTCCTTGCTCGCCGATTCTTTCGCCTCCGTGCGGGACATCCGAGCCAGAAGGATTCCCGGAAAGAGGAGACAGGAGACCAGACAAATTGCAGCCAGCTTCTTCTTCATTGGCGGGATAGTGATGGATCTGCGTCTCAATGGCGTCAAGCGAGTGCCGGAACTTGCCGACGCATCAAGCGCGTCGAGCGGAACCGAACCCTTGCGCCCTGTTGGATGTTCGGACGGTGTAGCCATAACCGACCATCTTTGCTAGTCTGGCGGCATTCTCATCAAGAGGGGGCTTCAATGAAACGCATCGCCTTTGGAATTGCTCTCAGCCTGTTCGCTTTTGCCGCGTCTGTGCAGGCGGCCAAGCCCGCTGCCAAGAAAGAGGCGGCCCCGGCAGCCGATGTGCAGAAGACGGTCACGCTCAGCGGCCAGATTGGCTGCGGCATGTGTGCCTTCAAGGTCACCAAGACCTGCGCCGACGCGATTCGTGTCAAGGAAGATGGCAAGGACGTCGTCTACCTGTTTGCTGCTGATCCGGCGCGCAAGCACGACATGGCGATGTGCAAGACCGTGCGTGATGGCAAGGTGACCGGCGTGGTCAGCGAAGAAGACGGCAAGAAGACCATCAAAGTCAGCAAGGTCGAGTACAGCAAGTAGCGGGAGTCGACGCTGTACGGGGCGCCGATCGCGGGGCGTTCCGACTATGCGCTAGGGGAGGAAAACCCTATCACGGGATCTCGCGCACTGGCGCGCCCTGCGCGTCGCCGGATTACCTCGTTGCTACCTCATACCCATCCGCCGGCGTCGCCGGTCCAGAACCAGCAACAGCGCGCCCAGCATAACGACGAGCGAACCCGCCGGGAAGCCCCTGGAGGTCATCCCGATCGCGCATGAACAGCCCGACGCGGCTGCGGTTGCCTTTGCGCCGCTTGTTCCGCCGAAGGCGCCGCCCCCAGCACCGCTGCCCGTGCTGCCCCCGGTTGCGGGCACCACTGCAGTCGTCCCCCCGGTTCCCATCACCACTGCCCCTCCGGTGTCTGCCACTGTGCTCCCCCCGGTCACGGGATTGCCGCCTGCGGCTCCGCTGGTTCCACCCAGCGCAGACGTCCCGCCTGGTCCGACAACCCCCGTCCCTCCGGTGTCTACCACGGTAGTGGATCCGGGCCCGGTGGTGCCCCCGGCACCGCCTGCGCCGACCCCACTGCCGCCGCGACCACCCGCAGCGCCAGCCCCGCCGCCCGCGCCGCCGACCACGATGGTCCCGCCGCGGCCGCCCGCGCCTGCGGCCCCAGTGGTCCCGCCCCCGCCCGCGCCTGCAGCCCCAGTGGTCCCACCCCCGCCCGCTCCCGCGGCCCCGCTTCCATCAGGATACTTGATATTCGGCCTCGGCGGGTCGGTCATCCCGTCACCCAGGTAGTAGTCCAACATGTGCGACTGTATGTAGCCCTTTTCGCACATGCTGTTTCGATATTCTGGATCATGGACCAGGGTATAGATGCGCTTGTCGGTTGGAATGGCGGTCGTGTAGACCCTGAACCCTGTGCTATCGGATTTTTCAAGCAGCACCTCCTCGCGCCANNTCGCCGTACAGAGGAGCCGCGTTACGGGCTCCGTAGATACCTTCGAGCGTCACTTTGGTGAAACCGCCGGCGGGCATGCCGGGATAGGCATATTTCGACAAGATGTTCCCGTCCAAATTTTCACTCAGCAGGTCGCCGTCCCACCAGATGCGAAAGTTCACCGGGGGATCATAGGCATCTACTTCCGTACCGGCTGCACCATTGCCAGGCTTCAAATTCTTGGAACCGTCCACATTGAATATCCCAACCTTGGCGGTCCAGCATTCGTACCCTGGACTGGTCGGGTCGATATCTCCACATGTCCCGCGATTGAGATCCGATCCACCCTTGCCAGACTTCAGATTTACCGTGCCGGTCTTGGCATCATAAAGGTACCAGTCATAGTCTGAACCCTGTCCAATGCCAAAACCTTCCAGGCCGGGCTTGCTAGGATCCATATCGCCAATATGCCACCGGTCGCCGTGGGTTACGCCCTGAGGACCCTGATTCCAGAGGACCGTTCCATCCCCCTTTATGCAATAGCCGCCGTTGACACATTCGTCCACACCGTCGCCATTAAGGTCGAGACATCTGACCTGGTGGTTGTTTGGAAAGGAACTGATCGGGGTACGTACGGCCTTAAACCGCAAAGACCAGGCGTTGTCTTTGAAATCAA
>PMBY01000002.1 GCA_003153875.1 Myxococcales bacterium
GGATGTTCGGGGTTGCCTTCGACGTGAATGGGGCGGCCCTCGCGCGCCTTGACCAGCACCGGGTACGCCACTTCACCCTCCTGGAAGGTACTGGCGTAGTAGTCGGCAACCCCGGGAACGATCTCTTCCTGTTTCTTGGTGTACGCGACGATGGCCGCACGATTCCGCTTGCAGCTCGCGCCGGTCGCCAATGCGGCAGAAGCACCGAGCAGGGTCAAGAAGCGCCGGCGGGAAAAGCCGTCGCCTTCACCGTCGCAGCCCAGCACGGGCAGTTTCAAGATGGGCCTACGTTCATCCATGTTTCATCTGTGGCACGCGAAGCAGTTGGTGGGTCCGGAAGTGATCTTCGAGCCCGCTGGCACGGCTGCGCGCGCGTCGCGGTGGCAGGACAGGCAAACCCCCATGCGCATGAGCATCTCGCGCGAGACTTGTTCCATCGTCTGCACTTCCCCGTGGCAACTCTGGCAGGCGATCTGCGCCCCGACATGCGGTCGATGGTCGAAGTAGACGTGGTCAGGCAGGGTGTAGACGCGCTGCCATGCGATGGACTGGTCGGCCGTCAACGCCGCTGCCACGCGCTGGACCTCGGGTTTTTCGCTGCGAGTGACCGTGTGGCAGTTCATGCAGGTTTGCACGGCGGGAACCCCGGCGTGGCGCGACCGTTCGGCACCGGTATGGCAGTACAGGCACGGAACGTGGTTGTCGCCCGCATGCAGTCGGTGCGAGAAAGCGATGGGCTGCCTGGGGGAATAGCCCCTCGCGAATCGGTCAGGCTCGGTGGCGTAGCCAACCGCGAGCAGGGTCGACAAAACCGCAATCGCGCCAAAGGGCAGAACTATGCGCCAGAAGCGGTCTCGTGGATGCACGCGGTCCTCGGGTCGGAGTCTATGCCAGATTCTGGTGGAAATGATCCAGCTCTAGCCCGGATGGGATTCTTGCTCCTGTCACAGCAGGTGATGGCCGCGGGGTTGGATGCCCGGGCAGCAAGTGAGGTCACAGGGTTTTCTACTGAATTTTGCGGCCGGTCACGGCGTCGCCCTGGGTTTCTCGCGGCCAAGGGGCGTCGCCGACGAATCACCTCACCGTCGGGGACTCCGGAACGACGCTTCATCCTGCCCGCGCGGCGCGCACCAACCGGCTGATTCTCGCGAGCTTTGTGCGGGGAGCAATACCCCGTGCGCGCCTGCGCGAAGAGGGTGCACCGGATCGGAGCTTCCTCTGGTAGCGCGGGGAGGCCCGCCGGCCTTCGCCGGCGGGGCACCATCGCGGGAGCGTCTGGGAATCCTTTCAGGGTTCCCAGGTCAGAGCAGTCGGTCGATTTCGCGCTTCAGTTGTTCCATGCGAACCGGCTTGGCCAAGAACGCGTCGGCCTTGACCCAACCGCGTTCCGTCGGCGTGGCGGCGTCGAAATTCAGGCCGGTGCGGCTGGTGACCGCAGACACCATGATGACCGACGTCTTGGGGTGCTTCTTCTTGATCCGATACGACAGCAGAAAGCCCGAGTCTGGGTGGTCCATGATCAGGTCGACCACGACCAGGTCAGGTCGCCAGTGCGCGATTTCTTCCGTGGCGCCCTTCTCGTTCTCGGTCGTGGTCACATCGAACCCAAGCGATTCGAGACCCAGGCGCAGTTGCGCCAGGAAGTCGGGATCGTCATCGATGATCAGGGCCGTGGGTTTGTCGCCAGGCTTGGTTTCCAAGATTTCGTCCTGCGGGGCCAATGACGGATGGTTGCTCATGATGTCTCCTTTGACAGTGGGGTACCGTGCAGATCGATGGCGTTGAATTGGAGCGCGACCAGGCGCAGCTTGGGCGTCGACCATCCCCGTCTGCCTCGCGGCGTTGGAAATGGATCTGGCTGAAGAACGGCGGTTTCGTTACAAGCCGACGTCGCGGGGTTGGTAGTGCGTGTGCAGGAGGCTGTGGCTTTGTTCGCCGAGTGGCTGACCGAGGAATTCGTCGTAAAGCGCGCGCACCGCGGGATTGCCGTGCGCTGTGCGCAAGGTACTGGCTTCGTCAAGTGCGTAAAGCGCCGCCATTCGCGTGCGCACGGCCTCGACCTCAGCTCCGAGAGTCTGCCCGCCGCCGGAGATGCAGCCGCCAGGACAGCTCATGACTTCGATGAAATGCAGATCCTTGCGGCCCGCGCGAATCTCGTCGAGCAGGCGCCGGGCCTTCTGCAATCCGCTGACCACGGCCACCCCGATCTCGATTTCGCCCAAGCCTATCCGCATCTGCTTGATGCCATCGGGGCCGCGCAGCGCGGGCAGGGCGCGAGCATCCAGCTCTCGCCCGGTGACCAGGTGATGGGCTGTGCGCAGAGCTGCCTCCATCACGCCGCCGGTGGCGCCAAACAACTTGCCCGCGCTCGATCGAAGACCAAACGGGGAATCAGCAGGCTCGGGTTCCAGTTCACACAAGTCCAGCCCGTGCATACCAATGATTTCGACCAATTCGCGTGTGGTCAGCACCGCATCGGTGTCGGGCAGCCCGCCCTCGGCCATTTCCGGTCGCCGCGCCTCGAACTTCTTCGCCGTACAGGGCATGGCTGCCACGGTGAAGATCCGTCGTGGCTCCAATCCCTCCCGCGCGGCAAAATGGCTCTTGATGAGTGCGCCCAACATCTGTTGCGGGCTCTTGCAGGTGGATAGATGGGGAATCATGTCGCCGTAGAATTGCTCGACGAACTTGATCCAACCCGGGGAACAACTGGTGAACATGGGCAACGGTCCGCCGTTCTTGATCCGCGCCACCAGCTCGCTCGCCTCCTCCATCACCGTCACGTCGGCGGCAAAGCTGGTGTCGAACACCCTGCGGAAGCCCAGGCGGCGCAGGGCCGCGGTCATGCTGCCGGCCACGTCAGTGCCTGCTGGCAGCCCAAAGGTTTCCGCCAAAGTCACTGAAACCGCGGGCGCGTGCTGGATAACGACATAGCGCTGCGGATCGTTGAGCGCAGCCAGAACAGTCTTGATGTGGCTCTGTTCCGTCAAGGCGGCGGTCGGGCAGGCCACCACACACTGGCCACAGTTCACGCAGCTGGAAACGTTCAGTCCATCTCCAAACGCCGGTCCGACGACGGTCTGACTGCCCCGGCCGTTGAAGTCGATGGCGGAAATACCCTGGATCTCTTCGCACACCCGCACGCACTTGCCGCACAGAATGCATTTGGCCGGATCGCGCACCAGCGACGGACTGGACACGTCACAGGTCCGTTGACTTTGGCTGGCGCCCGGGAAGCGGCGCTCACGCACGCCGTGTTGGATGGCCAGCGCCTGCAATTGGCACGCGCCATCCCGCGGGCAGTACATGCAGTCTTCGGGATGATTGGCCAGCAACAATTCCACCACCGTTTTGCGCGCCTTGACCGCGCGCGAAGAATGGGTCTTCACCTTCATGCCTTCCACGACCGGCACGCAGCAGCTCGGCACCAGGCCGCGATAGTTCTCCACCTCGACGACACAAATGCGGCAGGCACCTGTGGGATCCAGGGCAGGTAGGGCACACAGGGTGGGCACGCGCACTCCGGCGCGTCGGATGGTGGAAAGCAGCATCTCGCCGGGTTTCATCTCGACCGGACGGCTGTTGACTTCGATGAAGGGCATGGCGCGATTCCTTTGTCCCGGGGATCAATCGGCGCGGACTGCGTCGAACTTGCAGATTTCGGCGCAGGTTCCGCAGGCTATGCATTTGTCCTGCAAGATGTAGTGGGCAGTCTTCTTCTCGCCCATGATTGCGGCCGTGGGGCATCGCTTGGTGCACACCGTGCAGCCGGTACACTTTTCGTTGTCGATGGTGTAATTGAGCAATTCGACGCAGACATGCGCCGCGCACTTGCGTTCGAAGATGTGGGCTTCGTACTCTTCGCGAAACCAGCGCAGTGTCGACAACACCGGGTTGGGTGCACTTTGCCCGAGTCCACAGAGGCTGGTATCGCCAATGACCTCTGCCAGTTCCTCCAGCGCCATGACGCCTTTGAAGCGCTCCATGCTCTGATGCGGGCTCTCGTTGCGATAGCTGCGTGTGATGGCGTTGAGAATCTCCAACATGCGGCGCGTGCCTTCGCGGCAGG
>PMBY01000444.1 GCA_003153875.1 Myxococcales bacterium
CGATAGTCGACGTACCCGACGTCGTAGGGGTCAATGATGGTGTTCCACTTGCCATTCAAGCTGACCAACTGTCGCGCATGCACGTTGGCCAGGGTGGGCTCGGCGGACGCTGCCGACGACAGCGCCAGCAGCAGGGCCGGACCGGCGACAGCCGGCCAAAAACGGAAGTGCGAGCGGGGAAATGCACGTCGGCTGTAGTCAGATCTCATGGCACCTCCAGCTATACACCAACTGTTCGCGGCGGGTGGTGTGTTTGGCTCCAGTTCGTCCTACGGAGCGAGCGCCACAAAATCACGAGCGACGATGAAGACGTCCAGGCTCGTGGCATCGACGTTCACGTCCGGCGTGGACCGCCAGGCTTCGACAGCGCTCACCTCGTAGCTGACACCGCCAAAGCTGCAACAGCCTGAAGTGTGGGCGGCTATTGCACAAGTCTCCGTCGCCCCTTTGAGGATGACGGTAAGGAAGTAGGTCGGGCTAAAGCCTGGTGCGCTCGCGACGCAAAGGGGCGCCTCGGAACCGGAAACGACGAATTCCGGCAGGATCTGAGGATCCCACGGTTCTGGCCGTTGGCCCCCAGCCTCTGCAAGAAGGAGCCGCCCAGAGACGTCTCGAACCGTCACCATCCTGGACGCCCCGCTCTCAAAATCGCCCACCGAAATGCCCATGTGGATGTCGAGTATATCTCCCACCTGCACGGCGAACACCTGCCTGCGCAGAACCGCGCCGATCAAGACGGGACACGGCGACGTCCCGTCGATGCGCGTGCCCTGAATCTTGTCGTAGAAGTATCCTGGGTGCTCTGGGTCTCCCCACGAGCTGGAGCTTTCGACCCGCACCTTCCATCCTAGAGAGTAAAGGTCGTCAGACAGACATTCCGACCCGGAGCCGCCATCAGGAAGAAATGAACCGATGCTGACCTTACCGTCGGGCAGATCCTGTGGCATCGAATCAGGGCACTGCCCAGACGAATCCAAACAAGAAAGAACCCCGTTGGTTCCGCAAGCCGGGTCCGCTGCGCTAGCGAGGGCATCGCAGCCGGAAGCAGGAGCGTCGGGCATCCGCGCGCCCGAGGTCCGGTTCCCACAAGCAGCCGGCTGAATAGGAAGCAAGGCCAACAAGCCAAGGCTTCGACCCCAAGCAAGCCGCATACGCATCGCCCTCTCCCAACGTATCATCCAGCCTGCCCCTCAAGCACCAACCAAAGGCGCGGCTGCGAGCCGAAAGATGCGCGTCTGCCGTGGTCAGAGCTCATGGCACCTCCAGCTATACACCAACTGTTCGAATCCATCTTCGTGGGGAAGCCTTCTTGCCCAGTGTCTTGAGATAGGCAAGAACTCCTTACTTTCGCACACCCTGCCGTTGCAGCTTTGCTGGACGCCGGTGTTCTAGTGGAAACCAGCGCCGCCGCCGCGATCGCAGCTTCAGCTATGCGGCTTACCTGGACATCCTGCGCGCAGGAACCGAGATCGAGAGCGGACGATAGTGGCCTCGTCATGAGTTTGTCACCCGACACCCGCTGCGCGAACCCGTGCTTGTGAACTAACCAAGGTTAGTCCACAATAGTCGCTATGACCACCGTGAACATCCACGAGGCAAAGACGCATCTTTCGCGGCTGGTGGCACGCGTCGCGCGCGGAGAATCCTTCATCATCGCAAAGGCAGGCAAACCCCTTGCGCGCGTGATCCCCATCGAGGCCAAGGAATCTCCCGGGGATCGCCTCGGCTTCATGAAAGGGGAGATGGTCGTTCCCAAGGACTTCGACGAGATGGGACGTGACGAGATCGCCGCGCTGTTCGGAACTGCCAAATGAGGGTTCTTCTCGATACTCACCTGCTGCTGTGGGCGGCCGGTTCCCCGCAGCGCCTGCCCAGGACCGCCCTTTCCATCCTGAAGGCCCGAGATACCGTCCCCTTCTTCAGCGCAGCCAGTGTCTGGGAGGTGGTGATCAAGACGGGCCTCGGGCGATCCGATTTCCAAGTGGACGCGCGGCGCCTGCGCCACGGGCTTCTGCTTCACGGCTACGAGGAGCTGCCCATCACCGGCGAGCACGCGCTGGCCGTTCGTGCACTGCCATCTCTGCACAAGGATCCATTCGACCGGATTCTCCTCGCCCAGGCTCAGAGCGAAGACCTCACCCTCTTGACCGCGGACAGAGAGTTAGCGGCCTACGGGCCGCCGTGCAAGCTGGTCTGACCTTCGAGAACCAGACCAGGGTTCATCGCCGCAATCGAGAACCTTTCTTTGATTCGGTTGTCTAAAGACGAATGATGCCCCGTTCATCCCCCGGCATCTCGGGCATTCCATGGCTCCTCGTCTTGGGCATCATAGCCGCGGCTCTGATTTTGTCGATGCGTGCATTGGTGCCACCCGCGCCGCTCGGCCGGGACGCCCCTGCTGAGCGCTTCTCGGAAGGGAGGGCCAGGGACATCGTCTACCAACTTTCGGAGGGCATCGGTCGCCGCGTAAATGGCACCGAAGGATATGCCAAAGCTGCCGAATATCTGGCCGCGGAGCTGCACAAGATTCCGGGCGTCGAGGCCGAAACCTATCAGGGCTCGGGCACCTATATACATAGGGTATTCCCGGCGTCCCCGATCGTGTATCGGAACACCAACGTCCTCGGACGCTTGCCGGGTAGAACCAGCGACACCATCCTGCTAGATGCGCACTTCGACACGTTGCCTGATTCGGTCGGTGCAGCGGACGACGCCGCCGGAGTCGCTTGCATCATCGAGGCGCTGCGCGTGCTGGCGCGCGAGGCGCCGCTCGACCGCACCATCGTCGTGAATCTCAACGGCGGTGAGGAAATGGGACTGCTCGGAGCCGCTGCGTTCCTGAAGCATCCTTGGGCCAAGGACGTTCGCGCCTACGTCTATCTGGAAGCTCTGCCGAGTGGCAGGGCGCTTTTGATCGGGGCCGGTCCCAACAATCCTTGGTTGGCGAAGACCTACGCGCGTGCGGTGGCAGCCCCACTTGGAACCGTTCTGGGACAGGAACTGGCACAGAGTGGGATGCTGCCCTTCAATGGTGATTTCCAGCCCTTCCATGCAGCGGGCTTGGTCGGTCTGGACGTCGCAATGGCAGGGGATGCCGCGCGCGTGCACACCGATCTCGATCGGCTCACCGGCCTAGAGTCCGGCGGTGTGCAACACATGGGCGATGCCACGCTGGCGGCAACGCGAACGCTGGCCAACAGAAGCACCCAGTTGGGGCCGGATCCACAGCGCGTGGTCTACTACGACATCCTCGGCTACACCATGCTCGCTTACCCAATGTGGGTCGGACGCTTGCTCGGCGTCTGTGCATTGCTCTTGTTCGCATTGCTGTTGCTGCGGGCACGTGCGCGTCGTTTGCTGTCCCTGCGAAGTGCGCTGGCTGCCTGCGCATGGAATTGCCTTGGCGTGGGGGCGGGCATACTCGCGGCCCTTCTGCCGGCTTTGGCGTTGAAGGTGTTCCTGCATCGATCCATCGGCTGGTTCAGTGCACCGGCGCTGCTTTTGGCTTGCAGCGCTTTGCCCGCGGCAGCAGGCATGTTGTTCGTTCACAGCTGGTGGCGTGCGCGGGCAATGCGAAAGATGGTGGGTGACACCGATCGCGTGGCACTGACGGCCTGGATGGGCAGCCTGGTGTTTTGGGCCTTCTGGCTGCTGCTGGCAACACTTGGCGGGGCCGACGCGGGTTACCTTGCGTTCTACTGGGTTGCCGGCGGCGCTCTTGGTTTGCTAGCGGCAATTCTCCACCCACGCGCAGGTCTCGCAGGAGCGCTTCTAGGTCTTATCCCCGGGGCAATCGTGACCATCGAGACAGCCACAGTGCTCACTGTGAATATCGCGCCCATGTCCGGGATGGTTCCTGCCAGCGTGCCCGCTGACATGCTCATCATTGTCCTGGCCGCAGTATCGACCGCCTTGGTCGGGGTGGTCGCGTTCACCCTGCCCTGTCGCACGGGCGGCGTGGGAAGGGCGGCGATCATCTGCGCAATCCTGGGCGTTGTTGGGATCGCGCTGACAGCAGCGCATTCACCCTACTCGGCCACACGTCCGAAACGCCTGGTGGCTCTGCACGCAGCCGATGGCGAGCAAAGTGCCTTGTTACTCGCCAGTACCGGTGCCAATGGAATGGATCCTTTGCTTTCCCTGCTTCCAAACGCAAAGCCAGCGCCGGCTAGCTGGCCCACCGTCATGATGAACCCCATCACCCACATGCTGCCGGCAGCACTGCCTGCCATGCTAGCACCGCAGGCCGAAGTCACTGCGGAACACTACGATCCGGTTGTCGACGCCAGGCAGGTCACTCTTCACCTGCATGGAACCAGCGCGCAACTACAGCTGGCCATTCCAGCAAAGGCGCTGTTGGGCTGGTCAGCGAGCCCGCGCCTTGTCACGCTCCCGCCCACGGAGAGCCACTATCACGTCAACTTCGAAGGCGTGCCATCAGCCGGGGTAGACATCCAGCTCGCCTTGCGAGGCTCGCAACCGGTCGAAGTCGATCTGCTTGGCATCGACGGCGCACCTGCCTCGGGTCCTGAGATCGAATCGGTGCGCAAACGTCTGCCCGTTTGGGTAACCCTAAGCTCGTACTCCTATCGCATGGCCCGGTCGAGGCTGTAGGGCACTTGACGTGCCGCAATACCCTACCTACGGACTTGAGCCCTTGACGTAGACCCGCAGGTCGGCCAACGCCAGTTGCGTGCCCGTGGTCTTGTAGACCCGTACATACCGGTAGGCGTTCCTATCATGCTCGACATACCAAAACTTGTCGTTGTACCCCAGGTCGCTCCTATGTCTGAACTGCGTCGCATTCTGGGCTGCAAGCACGGAGAAGATCGCGAAGCCCACGTCATTTGACGCTTGGATTTCAAAGTTGGTCAAGTCAACGTCCGTCAAGAGAGCCGGCTCCAGCTCTAGTTTCTGGATGACATAGGCGCTGCCCAGATCAAGCATGAACCAGGGATTATCCGAAGCGCTTCCGGATTGCCAATAGGTCTTGTTCCCCAGGTCGTTGCCAAGATTGGCCGCATGACCGGAAACCGACGATGAGGCCGAAGTCACCGCCTTCAAGGCAATATTATCGCCGCTGTAGGTGCCACCCAGCAGATTATCGTAGGAAGCCTCCACCCCGGAAGCGTCAATCACCGCTTGCGCATCGGACGGCCATGCCCCCGCGACATAATGGTAGTTCGTCGTCACGCAATTCGTGCTCTGATAACTGGCATTATTGGACCAGAGGTTGTCAGTTGCCGCATTGACATTTCCGGAGCTCCAGGACAAAAAGGAATTCCGGGACAGTTTTGAATCCAGCACGCAGAAATCCATAAGCACGTTGAGGGAATTGTCGTCTATTTGCGCCGAATTGCTCAAACCTATCGGAACCTGACCGTAGGCATAGTTCTTGCTGAAGTGAATCGGCTCCGGCCCGAAGGTATAATAATCCGGTTCCGCGTCCCCGGAACAATACCGGCGATAGGTCCCCACGTGCGACGAGCGGTTGTAGAAAACCTCACTCTTGCCGGCGATGGCGGGCGTGGGAAAATGCGCGCTGAATTGCCCGGTCCGATTATGGTACCCGGCGAACGGGACGTCGGAAACATCGTTGTTGTAGACTCTGGCATTTTCGGCATGGATACAATCGATGCCGGTCGCCTGCGTGAAGTCCGAGCCTGTATCGCGTACGACATTGTCGCTCACCAATGTGTTGGTATTTCGCTGCGTTTCCGAAGTCGGATCACTTGTGACAAGGTGGGCGCTTCTCCCGACGATGACGCCTGCTGCCGTAGAATCAAAGAAGTAATTCCCTTGGATGGTGGCGCCGTCGCAGCCGTCGTATAGCTGAACGCCGCAGGTCCCCAGGTGCTGAAACACGCAGTTCTTGACCACGCTCGAATTTGCATGGGTCAGCACCAGCGCCCCCGGCACCTCATCGGTGTATTCCACGTTGTCCAGTCCCCACAGCATTTCTCCTTGTGAGCCACCGATCCAGCGGTCTTTCGTGCGCGACCAGTTGTTGTGCTCAAAGGTCAATCCGTCAAGCATGATCCGACTGGCCTTGGCGGTCCTGGTCCCGGCTATTCTCCACGGGCAGTCAACCACCGGTGCGTAAACGCTCGCCGTAGCCATGTCTTCCCAGGGCTGCGGATAGTAGTACACTTTGCCGTTTGCTCCGTCTAGGTACCATTCTCCATATTCATCCAGGTATTCAAGCACATTGGACAGCTCCACCCATTCTGTGGAAGTTGCCCTGCCCATCGAGCTCCATTTGTTGAAATCGGGGTTTTCGATCTTCAATACCCAGTCGTTTGCATCAAACGACGACATTCCGGTTATGGAAATCTCGGCCGTCTTGAAAGCGCTGAAGAAGGTGACGACCGCTGCCGCTGGATTCGCAAGAGCTACCAGATCGGTCTTCTTGAACTTTATGCCGTCCTGCGCATACGATGCTGTGGCGGGATCATCCCACCAGCCGTCCTGCGGCAGAAATTTCCCCGCGCGCTGAGCCCGCACGTTGTTCACATACAGTTGGCGAAAGTAGCCTGCGTATCCCGCGGAAGCAGATACATCGGCCACGAAGTACGGCTTGCCGGCAACCGGCGTCCAGCCTGTTATGGCCTTGCCGGCATCGACAATCGGGATTTCCCCTGGATATGCTCTGTAGACCATATAGTGCCCGTCGGGGCCCGAATCAGCGCTGGTAAGGGTGAACGTCGTGGTCCGGGGATATGTGCCGCCGTGTAGGTAGACGACAATATCGCCGGTCGCGGTTTTGTTGAGGTTATTGGTTCTGATGTAGTCCCTGGCCTTTTCCAGCGTGTTCCATGGGGTCGCGGCGGTTGCACCGTCGTTGGTGTCGCTGCCTGTCGGGGAAACGTAGAATGAGAAGCTGGGTAAGGAGACAGTGGTGCCACCTGTGGCCGTGGTCCCACCTGTGGCAATAGATCCGCCCGTGGCCGTGGTGCCACCGGTTCGTCCACCCGCGGGCGTGGTGCCACCCGTTCGTCCCCCCGTGACGGTGCCGCCCGCCGCCCCACCGCTGGCCGTGCTGCCGCCCGTTGCCGTGGTTCCTCCGGACGCGCCCCCCGTTGCTTTCGAGCCGCCGGTGGCGGTGGAGCCGCCGCTCGTCGTTGTGCCTCCTGCGTTGGTCGTGCCGCCCGCGCTGGTCGAGCCACCGGAAGGTTGGATGCTTCCTGCAGGCGTGAGTGTCCCTCCTGTGACCGGAGTCGACGTACTGCCGCCCGTCGCCGCCGTGCCCCCTGCGCTCGTGCTACCGCCGCTTGCAACCACGGCGCCGCCCCCCGGGCTGCCGCCGGTTCCCTTCCCGGAACCGCTGTTGCTGGCGCATGCACCCAGGGCGAGTGCCAGTGAGAAACCTGCCACTACCGCGAGGCGAATCGAATGCTGAGGGAGAGAAATCATCTCGAAACTTCCTTGCTCGGCGTGAGTGAGCACGCCCCCGCGTCATCAAGAACCTGCCATCTTTGTAGTAGCGCGTGAAGCAGTTTCGGTTCAAGCGGCCAGTTGGCACACCAGGACATTGGAAGAAGCTATGCACCAACAATCTCCTCTGCGAAAGTGCTCACCATGAGCTTGTTACGTAACACCCTCTGCGCGCTAATTCTGTTCGCCCTTCCAGCGTTCGCCGCCGAGAAACCCAAGGCAGTCCCCTACACCTGGAAGAGCGTCCCGATCGTGGGAGGCGGCTTCGTGGATGGATTCGTGTTCCATCCGACCGCCAAAGACGTCTGCTACGCCCGCACGGACATGGGCGGCGCCTATCGCAGGAATCCCACGACCAGGCGCTGGGAACCGATGCTCGACTGGATTCCCTATAAGGATCTGAACCTGATGGGCGTCGAGAGCATTGCCGTTGATCCTTCGGATCCCAGCAAGGTCTACCTGGCCTGCGGAACCTACACGGCTCATGAAGTTCCCGACGGCGCGATCCTGCGGTCCTCGGATCAGGGCCACACCTTCCAGCGCAGCAACGTGCCTATCAAGTTCGGTGGCAACGAAGCGGGCCGTGGCAATGGCGAGCGCATGGCTGTGGACCCCAACGACGGCCGAATCCTGTTTCTGGGCACGCGCCACAGCGGCCTGTGGAAGAGCGCGGACGGCGCTGTGACCTGGAACAAGGTGGACAGCTTCCCCGCCGATGTCCTGAAATTGTCTCCCGAAGAAGCCAAGTTGCCCGCCTGGAGCGGCGGCGGCCGCAGCAGCATCGTCTTCGTCGTATTCGATCCGGCCAGCGGTACCCAGGGCAAGGCCAGCCAGACGCTGTTCGCGGGCGTCTCGGTGATGGGCAAGCCCGGCATCTACCGCAGTGACGACGGCGGCGGAACCTGGAAGGCCGTTCCCAAACAGCCCACGCAGTACCGCCCCAACCACGCGGTTCTGGCCTCCGACGGAAATCTCTTCATCACGTACGGCACGGATCCCGGTCCCATGCAGATGATGGATGGCGGCGTCTGGAAGCTGAATACCAAGAGCAATGCTTGGACCGACATCACTCCGGACAAGCCGGGCAAGGAACGTAAGTTCGGCTACGCCGCCGTATCTGTCGACGCGAAGAATCCCAAGGTCGTGATCGCCAGCTCTTTCTACCGCCCCAAAGGTGAGGATGTCTTCCGCACCACCGATGGCGGCGCCACCTGGAAGCCCGTGTTCGGAAGTGGCGGTGTTATGGACTACAGCCTGGCACCGTATGTACGGGACACGGACATCCACTGGCTTTTCGACGTTGAAATAGATCCCACGAATTCCGATCACGCCCTGTTCACCACGGGCTACGGCGGCTGGGAGACGTACGACCTGACCAATCTCGACAAGAATCTCCCCACGCATTGGTCCGTCATGAGCCCCGGCATCGAGGAGACCGTGGCCCTGGCGCTGTACAGTCCCAGTAAAGGTGCCCATGTGATCACCGGCGTCGGCGACTACTCCGGTTTCGTCCACTGGGATCTCGACAAACCGGCGCCTGATGGCAACCCCAAGCCGCCCTTCCTGGGCAACACCCACGATGTCAGCGGCGGCGAACTGAATCCCAACGTGATTGTGCGCATCGGCCGCCCGCGCCCAGGCAGCAAGAATCTGGGCTACTCCCTGGACGGTGGAAAGACCTGGCATGAACCCGCTTCGGTGCCTGATGCCAAGGCCACCGAGGGACACATCGCGGTCTCATCCGACGGTGAAACCTGGGTGTGGACGTCGCGCCACAATGTCCCCTATGTCACCATGGACAAGGGTGCGACCTGGACGGCGTGCGCGGGCGCGCCCATGGACACTCGCGTGATCGCCGACCGAGTGAACCCCAAGCGCTTCTATGGCATCGCCCTTTTCGAGGGCAAACTGTTCGAGAGCGTCGACGGCGCGGCTCA
>PMBY01000206.1 GCA_003153875.1 Myxococcales bacterium
GGGTTCCCAAACCCTCCCGCGCTCTCCCGCGCTCTGGCTACGTCGGGCAAAGCCCGTCTTCGCCAACGCGAACGCGCCCCGGCAATCCCCAGCTGCGGCTCAAGCTTTTCACGTTGCAACTGCAACCGGTCGGAAATCGCAAAGGAATCTGGGGGGGCGGCGGGCGCGCTCAAAGGTAACTGGCAGACCGTGCAGCTCAGGCTGCGGTTGGCTTTCATGCGCGCCTCACGCGCACGAGTACGCGCGGCCGCAAGGTTGACGGGGATCTGTGCCCCGCGTTCGAAGTACATCTCGTCCGGGGTCTGGCCAGCGAAGGCCGAATGCGGAGCCACGGAATTGTGCTGCTCGACGTAGAACGCGATCAACTTCTCCAGCGTGACGAAGCTTTCGAGCTGGTGCAGGTAGAGCCAGCGATGCTTGAGCGAGCGCCACCAGGCTTCGATCATGGAATCTGAGCAAGTGACCTCGACCTGTGCGAGAACGCGGCGCAACTGTCCCAAGCCGAGGAGAGCGTCGACCACGCCGTTTACGTTCTCGACCCCCGAGTCGGCCACGACGGTCGTCGGCTCGCTGCCCGACGCGATCTGGCCCGGCACCGCCGTCCACATGTCGCGGCTGCGAAAAGTGAGTTGTTCGCTTTCGCCCAGCATTCGCGCCCGGACAGACCGGTCGTTCACCTTGAGAATGGCAGCCTCGCAGCGTTGCGGGCTCGCCGTGGGCGCAGCAGGCTTTGCCGCCACGCCTAGCAATTCGGCCTGGGCCTGCAAGACATGGAGACGCGCGGCGGTGTACGACTCTCCAGTCTTCCTCTGGCGGTCTCGGAACCCCCGCTTTCGGCCGCGCGGCACGAAGAAACGTGCGACGAGCCAGCCGGAGGAGTGAACTCCCCTTTGCCCCGTTCGAGGGCTCCTGCGGGGGAGGAACCATCGGGGTTCGGTGTCGCTGCCGCCGTACCAAGTACGCTGCCGCAGGGATGGGCAGGAGGTCAATGGATTTCTTCGATGGCTGGGCCGTGTTCCCGCCCCATCACGGCACGCGGTACTTGCGGGTCGTGGTCACTGATGGTTGAGCCATAGACGCGTGATAGAAGACAGCCATGTCTGATTCCACCTTGGCCGCGAGCGAAGCGACGTCGGATAGCGAGGCCTTCGAGACGCTGAAACAGATCGCTGGACGGCGCACGCTGCCCATTCCTGTCGAGATGCTTGTCCACCATACGTTGGCACTGCCGGGTCCGTGGGACTGGCCGGTGCGCCGGGCGGCGTTCGACGCCCTGCTGCGCCGGCTGGCCTCGGCGCGCAGCCAGGAGCTGGCCGTGATCGAGAGTCCGCGGCGCGGTCCCTTTGGGCGCTACATTTTGGGCAGTCCGCAGGCCGCAGGATTGCTTCCCTATGACCTGCGTCTGCTCTCACTCGATCCCATAGAGGCGCGCTGCAACTGTCCGGATTTCCTGCGCGGCTCGCTTGGATTGTGCAAGCACGTGTTGGCAGTCGTGGACCACCTGGCGCGCAAGCCCCGTGAATGGAAGGCGGCGCTGGAGGCTCCACGGATTGCATCGCCCAACCTATCATGGGACGCCACGCTGGTCCCGGCCGGCCCCTTCGACCCGCTTTCAGCTCTGGTGCTTCTGTCACCTGCAAACGGGCTGTCGCGCCTCTTTCACGCTGGAAAGGAAGGTCGGCTGCATCTGGCCAACCTGCACGCTGCGGATCCACGGGCGCGCCTGCACCTGGTTTGCGAGCTACAGAAATACGTCAAGGGTGCCGGCGCAGATCCAGCTACGCACGCGGTTCTGGCCGATGAACGAGCGCGGCTGGAACGCGTCGCCCACCTGAACGCCGCCAGGCCTCGGCTGTTGAACAGCAAGAGCAAGCGCCGCCTCTATTCCTACCAGAAACAGGGGGTGGCGCGCTTTCTGACCGAGGGACGACTGGTGCTGGCCGATGACATGGGTCTCGGGAAGACCACACAGGCCATTGTGGCGGCGTCTGCACTCCTCGACGCCGGCCTGGTGAAGCGCGGTCTATTGATCGTCCCCGCGTCGTTGAAGCCGCAATGGGAACGCGAATGGCTGGCGGTCAGCCGATCGCCGTTGCGAATTGTGGACGGCAACGCGGATGCACGCCGGGCGCTCTACGCGGCNNCCAGATCTGGTGGTTCTGGACGAGGCGCAGCGGATTAAGAACTGGTCCACGCGCACTGCCTTGACAGTCAAACGCCTGAGGCCCACCTACCGGCTGGTACTGACCGGAACGCCGATGGAGAATCGGCTGGAGGAGCTGGCGTCGATTGTCGAGTGGGTCGACGACCGCGCGTTGGAGCCCAAGTGGCGTCTGATCCCATGGCACAGCAGCTTTGCCGACGGCAAGCGTGAGGTGGTGGGCGCGCGCAACCTGGATACCCTGCGGGCACGACTTGAGCCCGTGCTGCTGCGCCGGGTACGCTCGGAAGTGCTGGCCCAGCTTCCGCCCCGGCAGGACACTGTCATTCCAGTGGATCTGACCGACCAGCAGCGCGAGGCCCACGACGGGCTGAACCAGCCCATTGCCAAGCTCGCCGCCATTGCGGCACGCCGACCGCTGAGTCCCGCCGAGTTCTTGCGCCTGATGAGCCTCTTGGCCACGCAGCGGGTGATCAGCAATGGAATGGCGCAACTCAATTTCGAGGACACCTGGCCCGACATCCGGCCGCGCGAACCATCGCCCAAGCTCATTGAATCGCTGGCCACGCCCAAACTGATCGAGTTGCGCGAGCTCATTGCGAGCCTGGTCATTACCCAGAAGCGCAAAGTCGTCGTATTCAGTCAGTGGCGACGGATGCTGGAGTTGGCCGCCTGGTCGGTGTCCGACCTGCTGGCGACCGAAGGCCTCCGCGCGCTGTTCTTCACCGGCCAGGAAAGAACCCGCCGACGCACGCAAAACCTGGTGGACTTCCACGATGACCCTCAAGCCGCCATACTGTTTCTCAGCGACGCGGGCGGCGTGGGACTCAATCTGCAGAAGGCTGCCAACGCCTGCATCAACCTGGAACTGCCGTGGAACCCGGCCGTGCTGGA
>PMBY01000511.1:0-2243 GCA_003153875.1 Myxococcales bacterium
ACCGCCGCAAGTTGGATCCGTCGCGGCCCCCGTCCCGTCGTCTCCGCCGAGGTCCTTGCCATGGACCAGAAGGAACTCCAGGCCGAGATCCTCGCCCTCCAGCGCCGGGTCAGGTTCCTCCTTGCCATCATCCGCCTGGCCTTCCTGCTCGTCCGCCTCTCCGGTTTCTGCCTCGACTCGCTTCGGGTGCCTGACGGCAACACGAAGCGCTCCATCTTGGCCGCCGTTGCACACGCCCAGAAAGCTCTCCCCCTTGCTGTCGCCCTCCGCGTGCGGCGCCTCTCCCCTGCCCGCTTGCACGCTTGGGCCAGTCCAGCCCGCGATTGCCCCCTCGATGATCGGCCCAGTTGCCCTCACACATCGCCATCCCAGCTCACCGCCAAAGAGATCTCTGACATGCGGGAGATGGTCGTCTCCGAAGACCATCGCCACATGACCATCCGAGCGCTTGCTCTGCATGCCCAGCGGACTGGCAAGGTGTTCGTCTCGCCCTCCACCTGGGCGCGCCTCGCTCGCGAACGTGGATGGCTTCGTCCACGGCGCCGCCTCTACCCGGCCAAACCCAAGGAAGGCATTCGCGCGAGCAAACCAAACGACTATTGGCACATCGACCTGACCATCATCAAGTTACTCGACGGCACGCGCACGTATTTGCATGCGCTGCTGGACAACTTCAGCCGGCGAATTCTCGCCTGGAAACTCGCCCCGCGCCTGGAACCACAAACCACCTGTCAGATCCTTGCCGAGGCGGCAAGGAATCTCCCCAAGGATGGTGACGGCGCCACTGTGGTCGCCGACTCGGGCGTCGAGAATGTCAATCAGGAGGTCGAGAACCTTCTTGGTCTTGGACAACTGCGCCGTGTACTCGCCCAGGTCGAGGTCAGCTATTCCAATTCCTTGATCGAAGCCTGGTGGCGGTCGCTGAAGCACGGCTGGCTCTATTTGCATTCGCTCGACACGTTCGCTGCCCTTGAGAAGCTCGTCGAATTCTACGTTGAGCAATACAACACCGTCGTTCCGCATGCCGCTTTCGCGGGCCAGACACCCGACGAGATGTATTTCGGACGTGGCGAGCAAGTGCCCGCCGACCTTGCAACCGCGCATTCGCGGGCCCGTGATGCTCGAATGAAGACCAACAGAGAACTGAGTTGTCAGGCCTGCAAGGCGATCTTGGCGTTGCCGCCTGCCCTCCCAGATTCCTCTGCAATTTCCAGCCTGTTGCAAGTGCAGCCAGAAAACTCCCAAATGTCTTGAGTCGCAGCAGGCCGGCGAATTCCACAACCTCTGTACTACTAGAGCACCGATCNNGTGCTGGCCGAGATGGTCAAGGAATCGCCGAGCGAGCTGAGCAGGAGCACGGGCGCGCGGTTGCCTGCCAGCTTCAGTTCCTTGACCAGGCCCGTGCCCGAATCGATCTCCTCCATCATGAGGTCGGCAATGACAAGGTCAGGCTGGGTTTCCTTGAATTTCTTCAGCCCCTCCTCGGCAGAGAGCGCCGTGGCGGTCAAATAGCCGGCCTTTTCCAGCCGCAGCCGCAAGGCCTCAAGGATGTCGCCATCGTCGTCAACACAAAGGATCAGGTACTTTCCATTTTTCATGGCTCAGGCCTCTGGCTGGGGATCGCAGGCACAGCCGCGACCGGAATCGATACCAAACTGCCTCGTGTATTCATCGAACTGTTGCTCGCGCACGGCTCGCTGGGCGAAGGCCAGCGCAAGCGCCAGGTTGCTACGAGCCTGCTCCGACAGCGACTCGCTCAGCTCGCCGAAGTGGTAGCCGCGAATGCCCAGGGCGTAGGCCTTCACCTGCGCCCCGAACATCTCGCGCGCCANNAACCAGAACGGCGCAGGCCCCTTGGCGTCGGCGTCGACGAAAACCACCACGTCGTACTTGGCCAGGCTGGCCGCGTCTTCGATGGCAAGCTGATAGTCGGACTCGCAGTCCAAGCCGGTCGCGCCCAGCAGTTCCAGCGCTTCCACCAACGCCGGCCCCAGCCCATCGTCGCCACGGCCCGGGTTGCCGTAGCCATAGACCAGGATGTGTGACCCTGGGTAACTCATCCTCGGCTCTTCTGATCGAGAACCTTGCCCTCGGGGTTCACCACGCTCACTTCGAGCGCCATCTGCCCCAGGGCGTGGGTCGCGCACGACAGGCAAGGATCGTAGGCCCGGATGGCGACCTCGATGCGGTTGAGCAAGCCCTCGGTGATCTCGACGCCTGACAGGTGATCCTGCGCCACCTTG
>PMBY01000511.1:2256-2975 GCA_003153875.1 Myxococcales bacterium
ACCACCAAGTCGCTGCCTTGCAGGTCCTTGTCGTGCAGCAGGTCCTGGATCTTCTCCATCGAGTGCAGCAGCTCGATCATGCGCGCCCAGTGGTAGGCCATGGTGACGTTGTTGGGTTTGCCGCCGGTGACTCCGCGGAACTCTTTGCGGGCGGCTTCAGCCGCTGGGGTGTCGATGAAATCCGCGGTGTTCAGGCGCGCCAGCGGGCCCACCCGGTACCAGCCCGATTCCGGCCCCAGCTTCTTGATGAAGGGGAATTTCATGTACGACCAGTCGCGCACGTCCTCGGCGATGAGGTCCACGTACTTCTGATAGTCGATCTGGTCGAAGATNNTCTTGCCCTGGGCGTCTATCGCGCGCAGGTTGCCGTGATACAGATCCATGGCGCCGTCGGCGCGCACCAGCGACAGGTGGTTGGAATCGAACGAGCCAAAGGGCAAAAGTTCCTTCAGGTGGGCGGTGGTGTACTCGCGCGCGATCTTCACCGCCGACTTGGCCCACGTCATCTGCTGGTCCACGTCCTTGAGAAGAACGTCGCGCTCGGCCAGGCTGAGGTTTTTGTTCACCCCGCCGGGGATGGCGCCGGTGCCGTGGATCTTCTTGCCTGCCGTGGCCTTGATGATCTCCTGGCCATACTTGCGCATCATCACGGCTTGCACGGCCAGTTCGGGATACTTGCCAATCACGCCGATAACGTTGCGAATGGCGGGATCGGCATC
>PMBY01000247.1:0-5441 GCA_003153875.1 Myxococcales bacterium
GCGCGCGCCGCGGCCTCGGCCGTGACGTGGGCCAGGGCCAGCACATCGTTGCCGTCGACCAACACCGCCGGCATGCCATAGGCGACCGCCTTTTGTGCGAAGGTGGGCGTGATGGTCTGCGCCGAGCGCGGGGTGGAAATGGCCCAGCCGTTGTTGCGGCAGAAGAACAGGCAGGGCGCCTTGCGCACGGCCGCCATGTTGCATGAGACGTGGAAGTCGCCCGTCGAGGTGGCGCCGTCGCCGAAGTACACCAGGCTGACATCATCGTGGCCGCTCAGCTTGGCCGCCATGGCCATGCCCACCGCGTGGGGGATCTGCGTGCCCACCACCGAGCTGACCGACACGAAGTTCAGCGCGCGCGCCGTGTGGTGAACCGGCAGCTGCCGGCCCTTCACCGGATCTTCGGCGTTGCAATAGAGCTGGCACAGCAGCGTGCGCAGCGGGTACCCGCGATAGAGCGCGGCGCCGGCCTCGCGGTAGCAGGAGAAGATCCAGTCGCTGGGACGCAGCGCCCAGACTGGGCCCACCAGCGTGGCCTCTTCGCCCCAGGCGGTCAGGTAGAAGCCAATGCGGCCCTGGCGCTGGAAGCGCAGCAGTTTCTCGTCGAGCAGGCTGTTGTGCACCATGGTTTGAAGGATATGGCGCAGCTCGGCGGCCGGGATGGCAGGCTCACGCTCGGGATGCACCACGCGGCCCGCATCGTCGAGAACCCTGATGAGCTCGAACTTCACCAGTCGTGCTTAACGGCGGCGGCCAGGGTTGTCAAGACACAGGCCGGGCAGGATACTGCGCTGCTAGGACGCGCACCCATGGAACTTCACCTGAGAGACGTCGTCAGCTACACCGGGGCGGACTACCTGGTCGAGGGGCTCATCAGCTACCACCTGGGAAAGCGCAAGCGGGTGCTGGCGCGCCTGGTCGACGGCGAGCGCGTGCTGTGGATGGATCCGCTGCCGGACGAGATCGACGAGCGCGTGCTGTTTCTCGAGGAGGTGCACGATCTCGACATGACCACGCCGCCGCCGGCCAACATTTTGTTCAAGGGCCGAACCTACCTGCGCGTGCTCGCGGGTCAGGCCGAGGTGACGACTAGCGGACAGACGCCGGGACGCGTATCGGGGACTTGCGAGGTGTGGCGCTATCGCGCCGCGGGCGATACCTTCATCCAGATCGAGGCGTGGCCCGACGGCCTGGTGGTTTTGGCTGGCCCCTCGGCCCACCAGGGCATGCTACAAATACTGCCCGCAAAGTAAGAGAGGAGACCGCGATGTACAAGCTCGTGTTGCTTCGCCACGGCGAGAGCACTTGGAACCAAGAGAACCGATTCACCGGCTGGACCGACGTGGACTTGTCGGAAAAAGGCCGGCAAGAGGCCAAGACCGGCGCCCAGGCGCTGAAGGACGGGGGCTACATTTTCGACGTAGCGTACACCTCGGTGCTCAAGCGTGCCATCCGCACCTTGGGGTGTGTGCTCGATACGCTGGACCTGATGTGGATTCCCGTCCACCGGTCATGGCGGCTCAACGAGCGGCACTACGGTGCCTTGCAGGGCCTCAACAAGTCGGAGACCGCGGCCAAGTACGGCGAGGCGCAGGTCAAGATCTGGCGGCGCAGCTACGACATCCCGCCGCCGCCCCTGGAAAAGACCGACCCGCGCTTCCCGGGCAACGATCCGCAAGGGCGCTACAAGGATCTCAAGCCCGCCGAATTGCCGCAGACTGAGTGCCTGAAAGACACCGTGGCGCGCTTCCTGCCGCTGTGGCACGAGACCATCGCGCCGGTGGTGAAGTCGGGCAAGAAGGTCATCATCGCGGCCCACGGCAACAGCCTGCGCGCCCTGGTCAAGTACCTGGACAACATTCCTGAGAGCGAGATCGTCGAGCTGAACATCCCAACAGGCATCCCGCTGGTGTACGAGCTCGACGCCAACCTCAAGCCCATCAAGCACTACTACCTTGGGGATCAGACAGCCATCGAGGCGGCGATGAAGGCCGTCGCGAACCAAGGTAAAGCGAAATAGCGGACGCAGCTGGGGAGGGGACAGATCGCGACACGGCGAAGGCAGCCGAGAACACAGGGCGGCCTCGCGGCCGCAACCAAAGGGTGTGAGGTGATGCATCTTGCGGGCGCCCCGCCGCTGAGAACGCAGAGGGGAGAGGAGAGGGCGCAGAGAAAACGGAATGATGTTGGGGTGTTCCCAAGAAATCTTCGCGGCCCGCGAAGCAACGGCACCCTAGTAGTACAGAGGGGCGAGGGGAGCACACAGAGCCGGAGGAAACGCGGTCATGTTCTGGCGTTCCGAGAGAATCTTAGCGGTCCAAGAACGGAGCGACGGTGGAAGTGCGGATGGCATGGGCGCCACATCCGGCTCTGGGCTCTGTGTTCTCCCCTCTCCCCCCTGTGTTCTCGGCGGAGGGTGGCTGACGCCCTATCTCCGAAGTCGTTGATCGAGCAGCTTGTAAGCTTGAGTCAGCTTCTGCGTGAGCTCAGTGGCGGTCTTCTGCTTCTCGGGCGATTCAGAATGATGGTCGGGGTGGTACTTGCGCATGAGCGCACGGTACGACTTGCGCACGGTCTCGAAACTCGAGCCCACCGGCACTTCCAAGGCGGCGTACGCGCGGCGAATGTCATCCTCGGGCGAAGGCTTGCGCGGCGGAGGCTCCGACGAGGCACGCGCAGCCCTGGGCCGCGATCCGCTGCTGGCGGGAGACGGGCGCGGGGCGTTGGCCTTGGCCTGGGCCGCGGCGCGCGCGCGGTGGCGGCGTTCCAGCTCGGCTTCCAGTTGTTCGTCGGTCAACTGGTCGAGCCCGTAGCGGCGATAGAGATCCTCGTCGGGATCGCGCGGCGACTCCCAGGTTGACGCCTTGTCGAGTAACGAATTCAACTCGGCCCGAGCCATGTCGAAAAGCCGCTTGCTGATAGTCATGGCATTCGCTGTCAGTCTACACTGGAGCGGTCCCTACTTGTTGTACGGCTCGCCACGCAGGGCTGAGAGAGCCCGGTAGATCTGCTCGCACAGGATCACGCGGGCCAGGCGGTGGGGCAGGGTGAGAGGCGAGAGCGACAGGCGTCTGCGCGCGGCTTTGACCGTGGCCGGCGTCAGGCCTTCGGCCCCGCCGATGAGAAAAACCACGGCGCGCGTACCCTGCACCATACGATGCTCAATGAACTTGATGAACTCGGCGGTGGTCCAAGCATCGCCGCCCGGCTCCAGTGCGACGACCTCGGCGCCCGCGGGCAGGTTGCGCAGCAAGTCCGCGTCGCTCTCCACTTCCTCAATCGCCACGGGCAGGTGCCGTCGCGCGCGATCCACATACTCCTGGCACACCGACTCCAGCCGGCGATCGCGCATCTTGCCGACGGCGCGGACCAGAACCTTCACGGTCCGACTGCGCTGTCGCTGGCAATCACCATGGCCTCGGGCGGAACCTGCAGTTTCACCCGGGGCGCATCGATCCACAGGCTCTCGATGTCGAATATTTCCCGCACCGGGTGATAGAACACGTGCAGCACCACGTCGCCGAAGTCGAGCAAGGCCCAGCGCCCATTGCGCGTGCCTTCGCGGCCAAGCAGCCGACGGCCACGCTCGCGCATGACCTGTTGCACGTGGTCCGCGATGGCGTCCACTTGCCGATCGCTGCGGCCGCTCACGATGGCGATGTAGTCGGCGTAGCTGGCCCGGCCCGACACGTCGATGAGCACGGGCAGCAGCGCTTTCTTGGCCAGCGCCGCGTCGATGGCGGCACGGGCCGCGGCCAGTGCCTCGCGCTGCACCTGCGGGCTGCTGGGGACCGGCCGCACCGTTTCCGCGTGGCGCGCCCGTGCGGGAACCACGCCCCTGCCCGCTGCCGCCTTGGGCCCGACGCGACGGCCGGGCTTGCCTGAGGTCTTGGATGCTTTTCTCTTGGCCTTGGGGGCGGGTTTCTTCTTCACTTGTCCCAATCGTAGCAAAGCCAAAGGCCCTACTCAATCCAAGTCAGAAGATCCTACGCGGGAAGAAGGAAGCTAGCCCTTCGTCGGCGGGCGTTCGCGCCAGCGGGCTTCGAAATCGTCGACGAGTCCGTCCAAATATCCGTTGCCCAGGGCGGCCAGCCGTTCTTCTACCGTGTGGGCAGCGCGATCGAGCCAGGTTCTCTCCTCCTCGCTCTCCTCGATCGGCCAACCGGCAGGCGCGGCCTCAGGATGGCCGCCGGTACGCAGCCAGTGCTCGGCGTGGCGGGAGATGCTGCGCGATACCCAGCGTGGCGCATCCAGCAGCGAACGACCCAGGATCTGGCCACCCTCGCGAAACGCGGCCACCAGTTTGATCTTCGAGGTGCGGCTCACGGATTGATGGACGATCGCGCGCAGGTGGGCGGCCCGCGGTTGGCTGATGGGCCCGCCCACATGCAGTTTGGCGCAGTAGTGATCGACCAGTGTGGCCACCTGGAAGATGGTCGCCATGTCCTCGGCGCCGCGGCCGGCAGCGAGCAAGGCAAAGAACTTGCGCCAGGCCAGCTTGAGCGCAGCCAGCGTCACGGCGGCCAGCGTGATGCTGCGCAGAGCTGAGCCGGCCTTGCCCTGGGCAAGCACCCCGGCCGAGGCAGCGGGCAGGTCGACCTGACGGCACGCCGCCAGTTTCATGTACAGACCCGCCCGCACGCGCCCCGACACGATGTCATCCACGATGGGCACGGGAACCAGGCCGCCCAGAGCCGAAGCGAGGAGCGCACGCCGTACAATTAGCCGGCGGTTCTGGGCCAGGTGTGAAAGCCGCGACGGATCCTGGGGCGCGACTGGCTCGATCCTCACTTCGACAGCCGGCTGGTCGTCGGGCGCGCTCACGGGGTTACCTGTTTGCCGGCTGCAGGCGCTTTGGCAGGCGACGGCTGGCGAGGCGGCTTCGACTTGTCTTGGCCTGGCCCCGCACCCCCGACTGAGCGGCGCCCGCCGCTCCCCATTTTGGGCGAGGACGGCAAGGCAGCGATGCGGCCACCGAGGCCGCCCAGCAGGGCACGCTCTTCCAAGATGGTTCGTTGTCGCGCGGGCAGAGTCTCTGCGGCGGGCATGATCACCGGCGCCAACACCGCGTCGACGATGGCTGCCACCGCAAGCTCACCCTCGATCGGGGTTCCATCGCGCACGGCCCGAAAGCGCGAGGCGAGCGAAAAAGACTGCAGCCCGCCGCTGGCATCGAGCCGCGCGTCGCCCACCAGAGTTTGGACTTCCACCGTCTCACGCCACTTGCGCAAAGGCGTGGCTGCGGCCGGCGTCGGGCGTGGATCCGCGGCCTGGCTCAAGCGGAAGGCGCGGCTGCCGGCCGGCACGACCTCAACAAATCTGCGCACGGTGTCCCAGGCTGCCGACGGCGCCCCCACGCCTTCCTCCAGAAATCGCTGCGGCTCGGGATCCTGGGCCGGGCGGCGGATGAACTTCCCGTAGCGCAAGGCCACGGCCAGCTC
>PMBY01000247.1:5450-18721 GCA_003153875.1 Myxococcales bacterium
CGCAACGCCGAGACCAGAGCGGCTGGTTGCAAGGCCGCGTCCAATTCCTGGTCCGGTGGTTGGACCTGGTCGCGCTTGCCGCGAGCACAGCTTGACCACGCTGCCACGAGAAGCAGCGTGGTGACCGTCCGCTTGCGGGAAAAGGATCGGCGCACGAGGGCTGGCAATTTACCACTGAACCTCGCGGACGCATGATTCCCCGACACACGGTTCCGTCTCAGGAGTGGTAACGTGGGCGGGTGGACGCACTCCCCACGCTCAGCTCGCCTGGCTTGCGCCTAGCCGCCACCCTCGCGGCCGCGGGCCTGGGCGCCCTGTGGGGCAGCTTCCTCAACGTGTGCATTGTGCGCATTCCACGCGGCATGTCGGTGGTCAGGCCATCCTCGCATTGCTTCGCGTGTGGCAAGCGCGTGTGGGCCCGCGACAACATCCCCATCCTCTCGTACTTGCTGCTGCGCGGTCGCTGCCGCCACTGCGGCGCACGCTTCTCTCCGCGCTACGCGCTGGTCGAGACTGTCGCCGCCGCGCTCGCGGCCCTGATTTTTTGGACTTTCGTGGTCGATGCGCCGGGCGAGCCGCTCGGCGTTCGTGCCGCCCGCTTCGCCACCTACTTCGCCTTTGCCGCCGTACTGCTGGTGCTGTCGTTCATCGATCTTGATACCAAGCGCCTGCCCGACGTCATCACGCTTCCTGCCATCGGGGTGTTCTTTCTGGCCGGGTTCGCGGTCCACGACGTCTCCTGGTCAGAACGCGCCATCGGAGCCGCCGCTGGCTATCTCCTGGTCCGCATCGTCGCCGACGGCTACTACTACGCCACTGGCCGCGAGGGTCTGGGCCTGGGCGACGGCAAGCTCCTGGCTATCATGGGCGCCCTGTTCGGCTGGAAAGCTATTCCCGCCATCGTCCTTCTGGCGTCGCTCGCGGGCATCCTGGTGAGCGTGCCGGTGCTGGTCCTGCGTCGACGTCGGGAGGCCGCGGCTGACACGGCAGTTCCTCCGGCGCCGGTGTCCATTCGCAAGGCGGAAGTCCCGTTTGGTCCATTCTTGGCGGCCAGCGCCCTGGCCTACCTGTTCCTAGGAAAGCTGGCCTGGGCGGCGCTCATGCGCACGCTGACTGGGGAATAGCNNGGCAGGCCCCAGTCGAAGTAGCTGGACGCAAAACCCGTTCCCGAGGTTGGGGCGGCACTAGGCCCAGCCAGATCGTCAAAAGCGAAGTTGTAGCCGGACAGGCTCAGGGCGTTGGCGATGCTGAAGCTCACGTTCACGCCAACCTGGCCGGTGTCGTCTTGAATCCTGGCCGTCAGGTTCTGTGTGGAGGTGGGACAGTAGAAGGCCGAGACTTCGGGGTACTTTGCGCTGAAGCAGGTTGGGATGTGCGTGGTGCTGCTGTTCAGGACGTACATCACATTCGAGCCACTGTCGATGAAGGCAGTGACCGGACTGCCGTTGGTGGGGTACTTGGTCTGAAGGAAGTCAGAGGCGTCGAGCCGGATCACTGTCGCTTCCCCCAGCCCGTTGTTCTCGCGCGTGCCAATGCCGAAGACCAGGGATCCCATCACGCTGGGCGCCCCTTCCGCGGGAATGGCGGGCAGCTCGACAATCGTGCCGTTGTTGTCCTGGCTGAAGAATGCGACAGGATTTGACAATTGCTTGGCAACAGGCACAGCCGCTGCCTTGCAGCCATCCGCCGCGGCTGAAGAACACGTGTAGTACGTCTTTGGATTTTCGGAGAAAAGGCCCAAGGCCGCCGAGCAAGGCGGCCCGCAATCCTGCACGGATGAGCCCACCCCGAGAAGGCCATTGGAGCCCAGTTTGTCAGGGGCACTGATGTCTGTGCCGGTACAACCGGCCGGCATGGGATAGGTTGTCTCCTCGACGACCTGGATGGCGAGAGTGGCGGCCTGCTCGCCGGCGATGCTGAAATCAGCCGTGCGCAGAGGGCCCCAAAGCGAACCGCTGAAGAACTGGCCGCACTCGGCGAGAGCGACCCCGCGGTCGTCGGTCGAGGCTGGCAGCGACAGGGTCAGCACCGACCCAAACAGGCGTAGGCCGGACGAGCCCGTGTCGACCAGGACATGGTCAACGGTTTGGCAATCGCTGGTGCTGCCAGGAACGCAGACGGTGACCTTGGTAAACAGGCCGTTGACAGAGGGGAAGCTGGGCAGGCCATAGTCGACGGAGACTTCGGCCACGTTGTCTGCGGGCAGGGCAATGACGTTGGGGCTTATGCCGGAACTACCGCTGCACGCCACTCCAAGAAGGGCGGCGCAAGTGCAAGCCGTCACAACTCGTCGCATGTGAGGGGCGTGCACTAACGAATCTCGTCGGTGGAAAGCCCCTGCGGCACGCGGTCCACCAGGTAGGCCCGGCCGTAGAAGGCGCGCTGGTGGCCACTCATGTGGACGACCAGTCCGGGAACCTCGATGTTGACGGGGCCGCGGGCCACGCGGCCCTTGGCCGCCTTGAGGTAGGTCTCATAGTACGAGCCGAGGAGCTGGCGCAGGTCAGGGCGAAATGGACCCTGCCAGGAAACCGCGAAGACCTTGCCGTCGTTGCCCGCATACTCGCGTACCGTGGTCCCAGTTGCTGCCTGCAGCTCGTGCACGGTATGGGTGGCGGCCCGTTGCAGGCGCGCACTGGCCAGCAAGTGAGTCTGGCCGGTGCCAATGGATGAGACATCGCCGCCCAAGGCCGCCCACGCAGGCGACGAGCCAAGCAGCAGAGCCCAGACCGCACAGGGCGGCAACAGCTTGCGGAACAGCGTCGAAGCGAAGGGGATGGTTTGCATAACGGTTGCCTCCCGAATGAAATTCGCGCGTGTGCGGTCGCTCGCTAAGCTTACAACTCTTTGGGCGGAAGCGTAGCCGTGGGTTGCAACTCCGCCGTGATGGTCTGCAGGCAGCCTTCCAAGTCGGCGCGAATTTCGGCCAGGCGCGCCGGGCTGTCGGCTTCGCAGCGAAGCACCAGCACCGGGCCGGTGTTGGAGGCGCGCACCAGACCCCAGCCCCCTGGGAAGCTGACGCGCGCGCCGTCTACGTCGACCACATGATGGTCGCGGCGGTAGTGCGCCAGTGCCCGGCGCACCACCTCGAACTTGATGTCGTCGGAACAGGGCACACGAATCTCAGGCGTGTTGTGCATCACAGGCAACGCGTCTACCAGCGCGGAAAGCGGACGCTCGCTGCGTGTCAGCAGTTCCACCAGGCGCGCCGACGCGTACACGGCATCGTCGAAGCCGTAGTAGCGATCCGCAAAGAACATGTGGCCCGACATCTCGCCCGCCAGCACGGCCTGCTCCTCGCGCATCTTGGTCTTGATGAGCGAGTGGCCCACCTTCCACATGATGGCGCGGCCCCCAAGCCGGGCGATCTCGTCGTACATGGCCTGGCTGCACTTGACCTCGCTGACAAAAGTGGCGCCCGGCCGGTCGCGCAAAATGTCGCGCGCAAACAGCATCACCAGCTGGTCGCCCCACACGATGCGGCCCGCTGGATCCACGACGCCCAGGCGATCTGCGTCGCCATCGAGCGCGATGCCCAGCTCGGCGCCGCCTTTCTGCACATGGCTGATGAGGTCGGTCAGATTGGCCGGCACCGTCGGGTCGGGATGATGATTGGGGAAGCGGCCGTCGGGATCGCAGTACAGCGGCTCGACCTCGAGGCCCATTCGGCGCAGCACCGACACGCAGGTCAGGCCGCCGGTGCCGTTGCCGCCGTCGACCACGACCTTGAAGCGGCGGGCGCCCAGGTGCATGCCGTCGGCCACCTCGGCGATATACGGTGTCAGCACATCCACCTCGGCCGCTGTGCCACCCGGCACAGGTTGGGGCCGGGCGCCGGCGCGGTGGCGCAGGATGCGCTCGCGCAAGACCTGGATCTCGGCGCCGAAGATGGTGCTGGGGCCGCGCATGACCTTGAAGCCGTTATCTTGCTCGGGGTTGTGGCTGGCCGTGATCATCACGCCGCCGTCGGCCTTGTAGTGAAAGACCGAGTAATACATGCCCGGCGTGTGCAGCACGCCCAGATCCGACACGGCGAAGCCTGCGTTGACCAGCCGTGCCTTCATGACCGCGTGGATGCGCGGCGAGGAGAGCCGGCAATCGCGGCCCAGCGTCAGCTGACGCGCGCCGGCCTCGCGCAGATGCTCGGCGATGGCGTCGGCCAGCTCAGCTACGAAGGAATCGGGGAAATCCTGGTCTGCGACGCCGCGGATGTCGTACTCGCGAAAGACTCGTGGGTTCATTTTTGGCTTCTGATGCTCGGTGGTCGCTACAGGAGATCTTTTCTTCCCTGCGCGGAAAGCTCATCTACCACGCTGCGCACTTCCTGCGCCCGATGTTTGGGCACCACCAGCACGGCGTCGCGGGTGGCCACCACCACGATCCCCTCGACGCCCACCACGCCCAAGAGAGGCGCGCCCGGCTCGGCCATCACCACGCTACCCTTGCTGGCTTTCACGATGGCGTCGCCCGAGATGAAGTTCCCGTCGACATCGGAAGGTCGTATTTCACTCAAGGCGGCCCAACTGCCGACATCGCTCCAACCGAAATCACCTGGCACCACCTGGATTCCCCGGGCCTTCTCCATGATGCCGTAGTCGATGGAGATGGCGGGCACGCGCGGGTAGCGCTGCTGGGCCAGCGCAACCGGATCAGGCGAGACGCAAAGCTCGTCGAGCAGGGCGGACAATTCGGTGAGGTGCTGGTGGGCTTCGGCCAAAAAGCGGCCAGCAGAGAAGAAGAACATGCCCGAGTTCCAAAGGTAGTCGCCCGAGGCCAGATAAGCGCGTGCGGTCAGCAGGTCGGGCTTCTCCACGAAGCGCGCCACGTGGCACACGTCGGCACTGCCTGCAACCTTGGCCCCGGTCTGCAAGTAGCCGTAGCCGGTTTCCGGATGGGTCGGCTTGATGCCAATGGTGACGATGGCCTGGCTGGCCTGCGCCAGCGCGGTTCGCAACACAGCCGCGTACCGCGACTCATCTCTGATGAACGCATCAGAGGGCACCACAGCCAGCAGGGCATCCTGGCCTGCCCGTCGCGCGATGTGGGCGGCCGCCAGGCCCACCGCCGGAGCCGTGTTGCGTGGCGCTGGCTCGACCACCAGGCTGGCGCCTGGAAGGCCGGGCAGGGCTTCGCGGATGGCCTGGGCTTGATCCGCCGCGGTCACGATCAGGGTGCGTTCCAGGCCCACCAGCGCACTCAGTCGGCGAAATGTGGCGGCCAGAAGCGACTCGCTGGCGCCCAGGCTGAGCAACTGCTTAGGCCGGCTGCGCCGACTGGCTGGCCACAGACGCGTGCCTCCACCGCCTGCCAGAATCACGGCGAATTGTTCAGGCTTTGCCATCGGCGGACTTTACCCCAAGAATACTGGCCCATGTGGCTGGGCTTCGTCTTGATCGTCATTGGCCTTGCGGCCGCCGTATACGGGGTGCGCCTGGTCAACGAGCGCCATCGGCCCATCGATCTGGCCGGCGCNNCCTGCCTCGATGCTCACGCTGAACGATTGGCTGGAAAAATAGGTGTCGATGGCTTGCTTGACCGCCAAGAAGGTGTCTTGCACCTCGGCCCCGGTGCCGGCGATCTTTTTCCAGCGTGCCAGCGGCCCAAATTCGACCACCGGCGCGTAGAAGAACTCGCGCGCGCTCCGAAACACCAGGTCCCAGTGGTCGCGCTGCACAGTGACGGGCGTAAGGCCCGCCTGTTCCATCTGGTGGAGCACAGCGCCGGCTTCGGGAAAGGAGGCGGCATATCCGCGCAGACTGGCCAGTGCGTCGTCGCGCCCCAGGCGCACCAGCACATCCCGGAACACGTCGAGCAACTCGACCCAGGTTCCGCGCAAAGGCGAGGCCACGCGCACCTCGGCCCCGGGCCGGGCCACGCGCGCCAGGTCGGCGAGAAACTCGTCAGGCCGGGCCAGATCCGCCAAGCCCACGTTGGCCAGCACCAGATCGAAGGCGTGGTCGCCGAAGGGCAGGTGCGCGTCCAGCCTCTGCAGTCGGAAGAAGACCCGGCGCCCGACCTGCTCGGCCGCCACGTTGGCGCGGGCCCGGTCGAGCAAGCCTTGCGCGGTTTCCAGGCTGATGATCCGGCTGGCGGGATCCAAGCGGTGCAGGAGGTCGGTGGTCGCCTCGCCCAGGCCACAGCGGATCTGAAGCACCTGACAGCGCGGCTTGAGGGGTACGCCGTCGACCAGGCGCTCGACCAATCTTCGGCCGATGAGTGGAAAAACCTGCTCCTCGTAGAGCCGGCCGCGCTTTTCCTCGTCGGTCATCTTGCGCGCGGGCGATGTCTGCGTCGAGTCCGGAGGCTGAGACATACAGACCATCACTCTAGCCGCAACGCCACCGGAGCGCTAGCCTTGCCAGAGCGATGCCGAAGAAGCCCCGCTTGCCTTCCGCCATCTACGCCATTGGCGCCACCAGCCTGCTCAACGATGCGTCGAGCGAGATGATCTTCCCGCTTCTGCCCGTGTTTCTTTCCAGCGTGTTGGGTGCGGGCGCGGCCACCCTGGGCGTGATCGAAGGCACGGCCGATGCGGCGGCCAGTCTGCTCAAGCTGGCCTCGGGCGCGCTTTCGGATCGCATGGGACGGCGCAAGCCGCTGGTGGTGGGAGGCTACGCGCTCGCCTCGCTGGTTCGCCCGCTGATCGCCTTTGCCCACACGGCGGGCACGGTGCTGGCGATTCGCGTGACCGACCGGGTGGGCAAGGGCCTGCGCGCGAGCCCGCGCGACGCCCTCATCGCTGATGCGGCCCCGCGTGAGCTGCACGGGCGTGCCTTTGGTGTGCACGAGGCCATGGACCACGCGGGCGCGGTGGTGGGACCGCTGCTCGCCTATCTGCTGCTGACGATTGGCCTTAGCCTGCGTTCGGTGTTCCTGCTCTCCGCGCTGCCGGCCGCGGTCGCGTGCCTGGTGGTGGTGGTGTTCGTGCGCGAGGCGCGCTCCCGGCCCAGCCAGCCGGTTGCCGCTGCACCCAAGGTTCCTATCTTGAGCCGACCTTTTCTCGGCTATCTGCTCGCCACCATCCTCTTTGCCCTGGGCAACTCGTCGGATGCTTTTCTGCTCCTGCGCGTCCACGATGCCGGGCTGCCGGCAAAGGCCGCGCCGCTGCTGTGGGCCCTGCACCACGTGGTGAAGTCCACGACCAGCGCCAAGGCAGGCGAGCTGGCGGACCGGCTGGGCCGCCGCCGCGCACTGGCCGCGGGTTGGATCACCTACGCCGCCATCTACGCTGGCTTCGCCTTCGCGCGCTCGGGCCTGGCCATTGCGGGCCTGTTCGTCGTCTACGGCCTGTACTTCGCGCTGGTGGGCGGGGCGCAGAAGGCGTTGGTGGCCGACTTGGTTCCGGCCGAGGCGCGCGCCCGCGGCTTCGGCATTTACCATATGTGCGTCGGGCTGGCGGCTTTGCCTGCCAGCCTGCTCTTCGGTCTGCTCTACCAGCGCCTGGGAGCGGCCACAGCCTTTCTCACCGGCGCGGGCCTGGCCCTGGCCGCGGTTGTGCTGTTGCCGTTGTCACGCAAGGGTTAGTCACAGCACCTTCGTTGTTCGAACCTGTTCCAATGTTCGACATCCAATTGTTGTGTAATCAAGAATGCACAACCAGGCCATTGAGTGTTGGAAGCGTCCTGTGATCGCAATCACACGACAATCGCTGTTTTGATCAAAAAACAATCAAAGTGGTGTTAGGTTCTGCCAACGTAGGGCACTAGGTAAGGACTGGCAGACATCTCTGCCAGCGAAGCAGTACCAAGACAATCCAGAAGCTGCACTCAAAGGCCGTGGGCGTATTCGGCGGCAACGCCGTCAAACAGCCCAGCTCAACCGCCTACGATAGAAAGGACCGAAAGCCATGACCAAGACACGGAGGTTGGCGATCCCAACACGAGTAGCCGAAAGATCCATCACATTTCCCCCCTTAACCGTTGCACTCCTCGCGGTGATCGCCGCTTGCGGTGGCAGCAGCACTACGGCGCCGACGAAGATGGATTCAGCAGCCGACTTGCCAAGAGATCTTTCCCCAGGCAAGGACCTTGGGACGGACATCGCGAGCGTCCCCGGTTGTACGGCCAACGGTCACAACTACGCTATTGGCGAGACGGCGGTTCTGCCAGGGGATTGTCCCATCACGTGCATATGCCAGAGCGGGGGCATTCTCGGTCAGTGTACCGGCGGCTGCATCCCGGATGGCGGTCAGCCGGACAATCGCCTTTTGCCGGACGGGCCCAGCCCGTCGGATGCGCCCATAACGTGCAGCAGGGCTGGAAAGACTTATGCTCCAGGCGAAGCCATTCCTCTGAACGACGCGTGTGGCGGCTCTTGCATTTGCCTGGCCGATGGAACGGTGGGCAGGTGCACAGGCGCGTGCCTCCCGGACGGCGGTCCGGACGCCCCCGCCCCCCTCGACGCGGGATCGGACGTCAGCCAGGACAAGGCCCCCGACCGCAACAACTACGATGTTGCTGTCGATCTTCCGGGCGACCTTCCTGAGGACACGATGCCCATCGACACGGCCTGCGCCAGCGGCGCACCGTGCACGCTCGCCAGTGGTGGAAAGGGACTGTGCTCGGCGGGCACGTGCAAGGCGTGCGCGGGCGCCCAGGACGACAGCAAGTGCAGCGCTATCTACGGAACAGGAGAGATTTGCGCCGCCGGTGAGTGCGTCGCTGGAACCTGTCATGATTCCACGACATGCACGGGCAGCAAGGTATGTGATTCAACCCACGCTTGCCACAATTGCGCGTCGGATTTGCAATGCCAGAACGACGCAACCTACGGCAAGGGAACCATTTGTCTCAGCACCGGGCAGTGCACCGCGGGCACCTGCCATGTTTCCACGGACTGCGAGGGCAAGAAGCTATGCGATGCCACCGTGCACACCTGCAGCAACTGTAGCACCGATACCCAGTGCGAGGCCGACACCGTCTACGGCAGCAAGAGCATCTGCGTGTCCTCCCAGTGCATCGCTGGTACCTGCGCGGCCACGGCCGACTGCAAGTCAATCGGGCGGCTTTGCCCGACCGCGACCAAGGTCTGCACCGAGTGCACAGCCGACACCCAATGCAAGAACGACACAGCCTACGGGGCCGCGACCATCTGTGTGTCCGGTCAGTGCGTAAGCGGAACCTGCAACAACTCCAGCGAATGCCCGAGCGGTCGCATGTGCAATGCCACCAGCCATGCCTGTGTCGCTTGTGCCAACGACACCCAATGCAAGAACGACACGGTCTACGGGCAGCACACCATCTGCCTGGCCGGCGCCTGCACGACAGGGGATTGCCACGACATCTCGTCCGACTGTTCGGCGGGACGAATCTGCGGGTCGACAGTGCCTCACGCTTGCGGCGACTGCGGCACGGACGCGCAGTGCAAGGCGGACACTCGTTACCAGACCGGATACATCTGCGTCGGCAATCTGTGCGCACAGGGCGACTGCCACGACACCAGCAATGATTGCACGACGACCAAGGCGGGCCTGGTGTGCGGCGCCGATGCACCTCACACCTGCGGCACTTGTTCCGACGATGACCAGTGCACGAACGACGCGAAGTATGCGAACACGATTTGCACGACAACGGCCGGCCTGGCCAACACAGGCAAGTGCGTTAGCAATGCCTGCACCAACACTGGCGCCGCTTGCTCGGCCAACGGCGCTGATGTCTGTTGCGGGGCTAAGTGTGTCTCCGGTAACTGCTGTACCGACGCCAATTGTCAGGCCAACCCGGTCTATGGTGACGGCTACTTCTGCAGGCAGAACACCTGCAGCCACTGTGACAACGTGGTCGGCAATGCCTACCTTGTCGACCCAGTAGGAGGCGACGACAGCGTAGCCACTGGAAGCGGCGCCGCGGGTGGTCTTGCCACGCCCGGATGCAGCTTCCGCACGGTCACGCGGGCCTTGCAAGCCATCGGCACGGCACCCACTGGGACGACAACCATCACCATCGTGGGAAGGACCACTGGCACGACGTCGCTGTACACCGTCCCCGTAGCTGGCGGCCCGTCGGTCACTGAAACCTTGCCCATCCAGGTGCCGGCCAATGTCACCATCACAACCAAGACCGGCCCTGTCAAGCTGACCCTGGCCAACCAGAAGATCGGCTTCAACCTGCTTGGCGACAAGGCCAATCTCCAGCCCCTTGCCGCGGCCGCATTGACCATCGACGGTTTCAACCACGTCTCGGCCTCGGGCATCGTGGTCAACGCCGGTATTGGGACCGCCAGCATCAGCAACGTGACAGTTACCAATACCGGGGACGACGGGATCCAAGTAGCCGGTGGCACGGCCCAGATCGGTGCCGGAGTCCACGTCACTGGGGCGGGTACGGTGGCGTCCCGCCAAGACGGTCTCTTGGTTTCCGGCGGAACCGCCAACATTGTTGTTGCAGCGGCCGATCCGAATACCGTGTTTGAAGGCAATACCCAGTCTGGTATCGCGGTCACCGGTGCTGGTGTGCTCAACATCACCGGGGCGGCCGTGACCGGCGGCCAGCGGTCGGTCATCGCCCAGAACAACGTCAACAGCAACGTCGACTTTGGCCCCGCGGCCACCACCTCCGTGAGTACCATTGACGGTCTCTATTGCTGGGCGAGTGGCCAGAGCGATGGCCTGCGTATTCTTGCCGGCAGCAAGGTCAAGGTGCGCAACAGCGTGTTCCAGGCCAACACCGGGAACGGCATCCACATCTACCCGGCTGGAGGCGCGGGCGCGACCAACAGCCTTGCGGACATCGATCTGGGGAAGACGGGAGCTGGAAATGCCGGCAACAACGTGCTGCAGGCCGCGCCCGGAAGCGATCCGAACGTCGGCGCTGGTCTGTGCGTGGACTTGCCAGCGAGCGCTGGCGCGCAGACTCTGGCGGCGGTGGGCAATCAGTTCGCCCGCCACGACTGCACCGCCACCGGCGGCGGTGTGCTCAACACCTCGACCAGCTGTACCGGGGCTGTCGATCTCGGCGTCACCCAGGCGACGGGGACAACGGTCACGGTGAATGTCAGCACCTGCGCCCTACCCTAGCGAGGCCGGTCACACGTTTGTGACCGGCTAGCCGTGTCGCCCCGGCAGGACGGTTTCTCCGCCCGCCCGCCGGGGCGATTTCTTTTGGGCCCTTCCCTCTCTTCTCCGCCTCTATGGCCTCAGTGTCTCTGTGAGGACTAGGTAACTTTGATCGACGGTCCAGGAGATGCGCCGCCGATACCGAGAGAAAATACGCTGTTGCCGACGGCAATCTCCCCGGGCCAGTAGCCTTTTTCCGCGAGACAGTAGAGCTCATTGCCCGACATGCCCGAAACCGTGATGCTCATGGGAACCCCCGAGGCCGCACTCTACGGGTAAGGCTTTCCCTCGTCCAGGCCTCGCGCCTCGGCAGGAAAGACTGGCCGTGGTAACCTTCGACGTTCCTAGCTTTGGAACCTAAAGAGGACGCCCACATGAAGACATCCAAGCTGATCTCGATGTTGATCGCAGCGTCGATGGCCATTTCCGTCGCTCGCGGGGCGGACGCGAGCATGACCGAACGGCTTGAAGGGAAATTCCTCAAGAGCCGCATCAAGATGCGGATAGACGAAAACTGGAAAATACAGTCGGGAAATCCCTCCGGGGCCGAGGGCACGACCTATAACGATACGACGTGGACGGTCACGAATGTTCCGCACGATTTCAGCATTACACTCGTCAAGCCGACGTCGAACGATCCGGGCGCCAACGGCTGGTATCGGAAACACTTCACCCTGCCAGCGGGTTTCGCCGGGAAGAAAGTCATCGTGCAATTCGACGGCGTGTATCACGACTCGAAGGTGTACTTGAACGGAACCCAAGTCGGCAGCCAGCAGTACGGCTATGTCAGCTTCACCTGCGATCTGACGCCGTACCTGAATGCAACCGGTGACAACGTACTCGCGGTCTTCGTCGACAATCTAACCGTCAGAAACTCACGATGGTATTCGGGAACAGGCATCTTCCGCCACGTGTGGCTAATTGCAACGGACAAGGTGTATGTCAGGAACTGGGGAACCGCCGTCACCACGCCAACGGTTGCGGTCGCGCAATCCCAGATCAGCGTGCAGACCGATGTGGTGAACGAACTGACGACGGAGCAGACGCGCACCCTGGAAACCGTCATTTACGACGAGACAGGTAGCGAGCTCACCAAGGCCTCCACGTCGATCACCGTTGCCGCGAGCAGTACCGTCACGACCACGCAGAGCTTGACGCTTTCGTCAGTCACGCTGTGGTCGCCGTCAACGCCTGTGCGCTATTACGCCTACTCTCGCCTGCTCAACAATGCGGCTCTTGCCGATGACTACCTGACCCCCTTTGGCATCCGCGAGCTCAAGTACACAGCCGGATCAGGTCTCACCATAAACGGCGTGTCCACCAAGATGAAGGGCGTGTGCCTCCATCACACCCTGGTGCCGGCCGGCGCCGCCGTGGCCGACAGCATGTGGGAACGCGCCATCAAGGAGCTGAAGGCATCCGGAGCCAATTCCATCCGAACCTCCCACGATCCGTATAGCTCGGAATTCTACGATATTTGCGATCAGCAGGGAATGCTGGTGATGGATGAGTTCACCGACAAATGGTCTCAGCCCGCTTCAGCTGGGGGCGTGACCTACGAGAATTGGGATGCCAATTGGCAGAAAGACGTCAAGTTGTTTATCGAGCGGGATAGGAACCATCCCTCGGTGGTGATGTGGAGCATGGGCAACGAGGTCTACTATGGAGGCACAATTCCTGCCTACATCACGACCACCATGGGGCAACTCGTCCCCTATGTGCATGCTCTTGACAAAGGCTCGTCGCGGCCGGTGCTTCACGCCTGCAACGTGCAGGATGCGGCTGGCTACGTGAACCTTGCCAAGATTCAGGACAACTTTGCCGGTCTCAACTACGGAGACTCGATCTATTCCCAGATTCATAAGCTCGACGCGAATGTTCTCATCATGGGGACCGAGAACGACCCCTATACGATTCCAGGAAGCCTCATGCCCACCTGGTTTTCAGTCAAGGACACGCCCTACGTCGTCGGCCATCATATCTGGACGGCTTGGGACTATCTCGGCGAAAAGCCGCCGCTCGGATCGGCCTACGGCTATCTCGACAACTGCATATTTCGAAAATCGTACTTCTACTACCAGGTGAGCCAATGGAGTGACGCTCCCATGGTGCACGTGACGATTGGAAACGGCTCGGGCAGCGGGCGCACCATGCCTCCTCTTGCCGAGGATTGGAACCAGTCCGGTTCGGTCGACGTGACCACCTACACCAATTGCGACAG